>JAFBAP010000180.1 GCA_019247695.1 Verrucomicrobiota bacterium
TAACGGGTAACGGGTAACGGGTAACGGGTAACGGGTAACGGGTAACGGGTAACGGGTAACGGGTAACGGGTAACGGGTAACGGGTAACGGGTAACGGGTAACGGGTAACGGGTGCAATGATGGGGGAGAGCTGCCGATGTCAAGCCCGGAAACCGACGCTGACAGTCTGAGCCTCGCGCCAGCAACTCGCTACCCGTTACCCGTTACGCTCGGTGGCGGTCGCCAGCGCGTGAATCCTGCCTTCCGGAAGCTGGCTGATTTCGATGAGATTGCGCGTTGCCTCGAAGCTCACGGCTTCACCGTCCGCCACCAGGCAGAATTGACCGACGCGTTGTCTGGAAACCGCGTCCAACTGCTCCCGCGAGGCCTGGGGAAACATCGGCTTGAGCTTCTCCAAGGCGGTGTTTTGCTTGATGAGCCCGATCAGCCAGGAACGGACGTTTTCGCGGCAACGGTAATCCAAGTCGCCGGGACTCTGCGTTGCGAGCAACAGGCCGATGCCGGCTGACCGGCCTCTGCGCAACAGGTTTTCGAGTGGTGGTTTGGTGATCGGGACAGAGTTTGCAGGCAGGTAAACGTCGGCTTCATCGATCAGCACGAGCAGTTGCAAAGCTGACGACGGATGATGCTTGGCGAAGCGGCCGAGTTCCTCCAGGAATTGTGCGATCCAGAAAAACGCGGCTTCATTGAGGCCTTGAGTGTTAACGATCGTGAGCCGGTTCGGACCCTCGTCCGTATGGAGAATCAGCGTATCGGCCGACAACGTCTCGGGTGCCGTGCCGAAAAGCTCGCCTTTAAGGATCTCCAGGGTTTGGAGGTTTTCGACGAGCTTGCGGCCGTGTTTTGAGGGGTCAAGCGCACCGATGGAACGAACCAGCGGCTTGGGCAGCACCCGTAAGATTTCAATGAGGGCCGGTAACGTCACGGGTGCGTGCTGTTCCATGAGCAACTGGATGGCCCTGGCAAGAAGCGCGATTCTCGGCTGATCGGAGGCGCGGTCCGCCGTGAAACCCATCATCGAACCGAGCCCGGCAGCGGTGGTGCGAGCGACGTGGGTGCGCTCCTCTTCCGTCAGGGCGCCGGAATCCGGCGGCGCCAGGCGAATGCCGAGGGGTCGCCCGCTGGACACGCCGGGTGTGTACAGCTCGACCTGAATCGAGTTGCGCAGGCTCGACAGACGTTCCTGCTCCTTGCGGGGAAGATCTCCAGGCCTCCAGGCGGCCGGATCAGCGTATCGGCTCAGGTCGCCTTTGCGGTCCAGCAGCACCACCGGGATCCCGGCTTCCAGGGTCTGTTCCACGATTGAACACGCCAGGGTGGTTTTGCCGCTGCCGGATCCGCCGAGCACGGCCGTGTGCCGCGCGAGTTCCGCCATCGGCAACGTGATTTCCCGCGCTTGCGCGTCACGGCTCCGGCCCAGCCCGATAACCGGCTTTGCCCGCGGCGGCCTTTCCAGCCGCGAAGGTGCGGGAATCGAGGGGATCATTTTCTCCGGATTCAGTCCGGCGAAAATCCGGTCGATTGCCGGAACCACCCTTGCAGCGTACAGATCCTTGAGTTCCTGCGACGTGATGCTCTGAACGTGCAACTGCGGCAGGAAGTATTCGAGGCTGCCGTGGTAGAGATTCGTCGTTCCCGGCCCGCTTAACAACTCGGCGTAGATCGCAATCTGCAGAAGTTCCTGTTCGAGCCGGTCCCCACGCGTCAGTTTATAATCAACGATCTCAAGCGTTCGATCGGGCCGTGCCCGGACTGCGTCAAGAATCCCCGTGACGAAGAGTGCGCGATTGCCCTCAACCCTGACCGGAGCGGAAACCGGTTTCTCCGCTTCGACGAGCAGCTCAAACCAGGACCTGCCTTTTCGCAATTCAGCCAGCCGGAGGCCAAAATGGTAGAGCGCAGTGCTGAACTGGGCGGCTGAGTCGACCTCGCCGCGGGCGAGCAAATCGCGGATGAATGAACGTGTCCATTCCTGCTGCAGCCAGCCGTAAATGTCGTCGGCGCTCTTTAGCGAATCGGTGATGTTGGCTTGAAGGGGGTCAGCCAGCCGGTTGGAAGCCTGTTGCGCAACCTGGTGAAACCAGGAACCAAAAACCCGCACGGCCCCGGAAGGCGGCCGGGCAGGGCGGGGCAGCGGTTTACCCGCCAGATAGAGCTCAAGTGCGTCCGGCTCACTGCTGATACGGCAGAGATCTGTTACGGTGACCTTGAGCTGATCCATTGGAAGAACGCGGTATTCGGCGAGGTAAAGACCTTGACTTCACTTTCCAATGCGGCGCAGCAAGCCAGAGCCGTTTGCAGGTCGGTCCTTAGACCGGCCTTCTCCAGGTCACCCTGCAGGATCTGCCAGGAAATTGAACCCAGGGTTTTTACACGTTCTCGAATAAAGGCGGTACGGTCATCGAGAGGTTTGGACGGCTCGGGCCGGCGCTCCGGCGACGGGCCAAGCCATTCGGCAATCTCCCTTTCGAAATGGGACGCCAGGAAGCTCAGCACCTGTTCTTCCGTTACCTGGCTGTGGTTGCCTTGCATCACTCCCGCGTAAAGTTCGTACGCCGCAACGATCCGGGCGATCACGTCTTCAGACGGGCGCAGAATCGTCAACGCCGATTCGGCCGGAGAGAGCACCTCGCTGCGGGTCTTCTCGCCGAACTCCTGCTGCCGCGGCCATCGGAATCCCACGGTCCTGACGTGCAGACCTTTCGCGGCGCCATGCTGCCGGTAATGCCTCGCCTCGGTCGCGATGGCGTTCCATCGGGGGTAATTGTTGCCCGGTTCAAAACAAAACAGAATTGCGTTAGCGCCCGTCTTCCAGCACACCGTCAGGTAGCCCCGTTTGCTGGTGAAGGGCGTGATTTCGACGCCTTTTACCTTTGAAAGCCCATTTTCGAAGAACCAACGAAAGATGCTTTCATCGGGCGCAAGGCTCCGAACCTTGGCGCGGGCTTCGCTCAGGTAAAGGCGGAAGATTTCCTCGACGTTCGGCAACCGGAGACCGCCCCAGCGCAGGGCGCATTCCTGAAGAACCGAGCGGGCGCTCCGCTCCACCCGGGCCTCGAACATCTTGTCAAACCAGGGTCCGCCCAAAAACTCTTCGGCCTTCCGCTCGTCGATGGAAAACAACCTGGCACGATTATTTGCGAGTTCTCTTGCCTGTCCGACGCGGATGCCGGACAGGCGAATCGGGACCTGGTCGATCGCGTGCTGGTCGGCCTTTTCGAAACGGTCGACGATCGAGCGTTCCCAGACATCCTGGTTTGCCGTGACGATCGTCAGGTGATTCGTTAACTCGCGCCTGAGCCGGGAGAGGACGGCACCGAACGCGTGAGCCAGCGTCGGGCTCCGGTTGTAAAGTTCAGTCTGGTCAAAACAGAAAAGGAACGGCCGGTAGCCGGCCGTCAAAAGGCAAAGGTCGGTCAACCGCCGGAAACAAACCTCGTCGCGTTCACCCGGCGGCAGCTCAGCCGGCACGGCGTCGGCAGCCCGGAGGCCGAGCCCGGCTGCCTCGGGCGGTTCCAGAGGCAAGCCGCGCAGCCAGTCCAGACAGAGTTGCCGTTTATCCCCGGAGGCGTCGGCGAGCGCATAATGAAAGAGGACCGACAACCATGAGGACGGGCTGTTGCGCAACGCGGCAGCCTGATTGCGCAGCTGGGCGCACAAACCCGGCAGAAACGCGGTGAAAGCGCCGGTAAACCCGTCCCGGATGTCCGGGCGGTCGAAAATGGAAACCGGGTCCTGGCGAAACCTCGGAACGAAACGCAGCAGGGCATCGGATCGTAATGGACCCGATTCGACCGCCTGACAGAAGACTGAACTTAATAGCCGGCGTGAGATCGTCTCCAACTGGGTCAGGTCCCCCGGGCAACAGGCCACTCGATCTGCGCGATCCGGCCGATCCAGCTCGCCGATCACCTTGTCGACGATGTTGTACCAGCAGGTGCCGGGATCCTGAAACGGCCGGATGTAGACAAGCGACGCTTCACGTTGCAACGCCCGGAAGATCCGCCCGATCAGGTGCGACTTGCCGAAACCGGGTTCCGGCGAGGTTATCAACAGGATGCGCGGCGGAGCGGTCCCGTTGCTCTCCGCAACCTCCCGGAACCTGGACACCACCCGCTCCAGCGGTTCCTGGTTGATTGAATCGACCGTGCCTTCGACGCGGCGAGGTTCGGTGACGATCAGGTTGTCGAATGGGTTCACAGCAAAAATTTTATGTTCAGAAACTTTTCTCCCTCGATGACGAGAGCCTGGTTGCGGGCCGTATCCGAGGCAAAGGTGGGTTCCCCGATCGTCGGCACCGCGCGATGTTCGTAGCACGCCGTGCGCAGAATCCGGTGGAATGCTTCAAGGGCGCCACCAACCCTGGCGTAAAGCTCCGAAATGGGAACATCGGGCGCGTTGCGGGCCGTCATGATTTCGGTGTAGGCGTCCCGGATCCGTTCCGGTAAGGCTTCATCCCGTACGGACGGCGGCGGCGCGGCCTCGGCTGCCTGAGGCAGGTAATCCTTCAAGGAAGCCGTAAAGACGAAAAAACTCTGCCGGCCGGATTGAAAGATGATCACTTCCTTGCGTTGGGCCAGCCGCTTCAGGGCGGGCATTTTGTATTCCCGAACCGGTCCGGGCAGTTTCCGCAATGCGGCCGCCAACCGGCTGAATGGGATCAATAACGGGGTACTCCCTTGGTGCAGACTTCGAAGCTGCTCCTCAACGACCCGGATGAGCTCACCTTCAGAGCAGCGGCCGGCGAGCCGGTAACCGGGACGGCCCGCGGGCCCGAAGCATCTCACCTCTCCTGCGTCCACCAGTTCGGCCAGCGCGGCTTTGGCCCGCGAACTCCTCGCGCCGAGCGCGCTCGATGAGGCAAAAGGGCCGGGGAAATTGTCCAGAGTCTCCAGAATCCGATGCTTTTCCGCTTCAAGATCTGCTCGCAAAGGTGAGGTCGCCATGGCGTAAGGGTTCACGCCAGCATGCCTGGACACGCCGTAAATGCCAAGAGCAGTTCACCCATGAGCGGCTGCTTGAACGATCCGGCAGGGAAGCTATGCTGACGAGCCGACCTATGAACGTGCTTTTGGGGATGATCGCTCTCACGGGAACCATCGCCGCGGCCGGCTGCGGCTACGGGCTTCAGCGGTGCCGGCAGGCAAGGAGACGCGACGAAGAGCGGGCAGCCGCGGAGGCGGAGGTCAGGCGTGAAGCTGAGAATCTCGAGTTGGTCATCGAGCAGTTGGATGCATTGCACCGGCAAACCGGTTTTAACGTCTCAACGTCTCGAGCGGAAGTTCAGAAGGCACTGGAAGAGTTACGACGGACGGCGCCCCCCAGCGCCGGCCGCTGAGCGCGCCGCCCGTCGCTCCGGACGCGGTGGGCCTGAGGCCCCCCTTTTCCCTTCCGGCTGCCGATACCAGCCGAGGATCCCCATCGCTCCCTACCTACCTGCGGTCAACCGATACGGTGACAGGGCCGCTGGTTACTGCAGCGTGATGGTTGTCGATCGCAACGGCCGTGAGGTTGTAGATGCCGGCATGAACCTGCTGCCACGTGAACTGGTAAGGCGGCTGGTAGGCCTGGCCGATTTTTCTGCTGCCGTTGAAATACTGAACCTGGGTGATCGTCCCGTTGCCACCGCTCGCCGATGCCGTAAGCGTGATGGCGGCCGGATCGACGAAATCCGCCCCGTTCGGTGAGCTAACCATGACACTCACCAAGAGGGGGGGTGCAGGGGTGGGCGTCGGTGTCGCGTTAGGATCCGGAGTCGGTGTAGGGAAGGGCGTCAGGGTGGGTTCCGGCGTCGGTTCAGGGGTGACGGTCGGCGCAGGGGTGGCCGTCGGCGCAGGGGTGGCCGTCGGCGCAGGGGTGACGGTCGGTTCAGGGGTGATGGTCGGTTCAGGGCTGGCGGACGGTTCAGGCGTGGCGGATGGTTCAGGGGTAGCGGTCGGCGCAGGGGTAGCGGTCGGTGCAGGGGTGGCCGTTGGCGCAGGGGTGGCCGTCGGCGCAGGCGTGAGTGCAGGCGTACCGCCGGAAGAAGGGGAACTGCCGGAATCGGGGGCAGCGGTGAGCGCAGAGCCAGAGCCTTGGACCCGCGTGGACGTGGGTGTTGGAGTGGGAGTGGGAGTGAGCGTCGGAACAGGGGTCGGAACAGGGGTCGGAGTAGGCGACGGTTCCGGTACGGTGTAAGTCACTTCGTTTGAGGGCACGCTTTCAAGCCCGGCGGTATCGTAATCCGTGACCACGAAATAGTAGGTCTGCCCGGCGGTGAGGTTTGAGACCGTTGTACCAGTGACGTTTCCTACATCATTCTTCTGGGTGTAGTTTCCGCTCGACATCCCGTAATGCACACGGTAGCCGGCCAAGTCAGGGCCGGCGCTCGCGTCCCAACGCAGGGTGACGCTTCGACCGGTCTGGCCTGCTGCGGGCCAGACCACGGAAAATCCCGTTATTACCGCAAGAACGGCCGTCCGTCCAAGCAGGGCGATGAGCATTGTTCGCAACATCCCTGCATTCGATGAGAAGCTCATGCCACTTGCTTAGGAGTTAGACAAATGCAAGTCGAACAATATTTCGGGGGGATGTTATAAACTTATAACGAATAAATTCACTCCCATGAATATTTGCTATATCGGAATATTCAATCTCACCATAATTATTGGTTGTTACAGGGCTGGCTGTTATGTTTGTGCTTGTAGATAAAGATTACTCGGCCAATCCGGACAATTGCACGATACCGCTTTGACGCTGCACGGGGTCCGAGGTGTTTCTACCCGGAGAGAGCCGCTACTTACAATCCGGCATTTTCGGGGTTGCCCAGGATCCCGGTGAAGAGAATGGTCTGCGTCCGCTGGTCCGTAATCGCCAGCACGAAAGGCCGGTCAAAAACAACTTTTATACCCGTTGGCAACGGAAGCGCCGAGGCCCGCATCCCCACCGCGGTTGCGGCCGCCGCTTCGCTTCCGGCCTCGTCCACGCGAAGGTAGGTTTTGTGGAGGACGCTCCCGATGTACAAGGGGAACGTCGTGCCGGCCAGCATGCGCCGAAAGTCGGCGGTCCGACGATCAAATGCCTGGTCCATGCCGAGGTCCTTGAGGGGCTGGTCCAGCGCCGTTTCGTAGGTGATCTTAAACTTCGGCACCGCAACGTCACACCGGGTGAGTTGAAACCGGCTTTGGAGCTCGGACCAGGAACGCTCACTCAGCTGCGCGACGAGATCCCTCGTGCTCAGCCCGACGGCTGGCAGCAGAAGAACGAGACCAAATCGATCCCCAATGTAGGGGAGCCGGACCGCTTCGAACGCGTCCGACTTAAGGTAGGGGAAAGAAGCGGTCTGGTGCATCATGACGGCGTCGACCCGGGTTTTATCCTCAAGGTAGAATGCCTGGCCGGCGCTGGCGCGCGGTTCGAAACGGCTGCGCCAGGGCGCCTTGAAGTAGACGGCGTCAACCAGCAGCAATGGCGGTGGCGGCGGCTTTGAGGCCAGTTCGGAAATCTTGCCTGCGGTTTGGCGGCTGACCCAGGTATTGATGTCCCGGACGATATCGGGATCCTGAAAACGCCGGGAAAAGATTTCGCCGCTAAAAATGTTTTTAATCTCCCGGGAGAACTGATCTTTCAACTCGACCTGGGCGTCGACCCAGATTGCATTGGCGATCCGGAGTTCGACGTCCGTGCCCGCGTCTTTAAGCGCGTTTCGCAGAGCCGCCCCCGCTTCAAGGATCCGTTCACGGGCAATGCCGCTCCAACCGGTCGTATCGGCGATGGCCGTCGCGGTAGTTCCCTCGGCGCCGGCATAAGTCATTTTCAGAGCCAGGTCGATGCTGACCGGTGAGATGACGAAGTTCTGTTTCCGGGGCTCATTCCTGACGAGCCGTGCAAGGAGTTGGAAACCGAAGCGGCTGGTGTTTCCCGCGAGATCCGAATGAGGTTCTGCCGTGAACCCCGGGCCGGTACTGGCGAGGCACAAGAAGGCGCCGAAAAGCTGGTAGAAGGGTTGGCGGAAATGCTCCCGCATACGGGCACAATCGTGCCCGGACGGGCTGAGATCAAGGTCCGGGCGGACGGGTAACGGGTAACGGGTAACGGGT
>JAFBAP010000181.1 GCA_019247695.1 Verrucomicrobiota bacterium
GCAGGCTTCATAGAGCAGCAGCAAGACGCTACAGAGAATGCCACAAATGCCACAAGCGGAAAAATGCCACAAATGACAGCGGGTGCCGAGTGTCGGGTGTCGAGTGGAGTTCGGTCACACGGCGGCAGCGGCGGATTTGGCGGGCACAACGACTGAGTTCACACGGCGACCACGGCGGGAAGAGGAAAGGGAAAGAGTTCGGAGTTCGGCGTTCGGCGTTCGGAGCGGCAGCATGGGGGGGGTGAGTGCGAGTGTCAGCCTTAGAGTTGCCGCCCGTTCCTCTTAATCTGTGTCAATCTGTGTAATCTGTGGATGTTTCCTCGTTTCTGCGTCCTTCTGCGTGTTCTGCGGATGATTCCTGTCTTCTCGCTGTGGTCGCCGTGGCTCGCCGTGTTCGCCGTGTGAACTCAGTCGTTGTGCCCGCCAAACCCGCCGTGTGACCGTGTGCCCGAACTCCAAACCGCCCCTACCTTAGCCGGACGTGGTCACCCTCGTCGTATTCCTTTTCGGAGGTCCCGCCGTTGTCTTCGTAAATGATCTTGAGCTTTTTGCTGTGGCCTTTGTAAGGGTCGACCCCAAAGGTTTCGTTCGATACCTCGAATCTCACGCCGTTCCGGGCGAACCGCCGGACAATCTCGGTCACGTCGACATACCGGCCATGAGCACCGTATACGGCGCGCACGACGCGAGGCCCATACTCATCCTCACCGCGGTAGTCCGGCTCCCTGCCGATAACGCGTCCACGGAACACTCCTCCCGGTCCTGCCGGGTATCCTTCCGGCCCCGCCGGATACGGTTCGGGAGGACCTTCCCGGCCGGCATACGGCGGTGGCCCTTCGGGACCTTGAAATCGAAATACCTGGTTTTCTTCCACACGCCGCGTGATCCGCTGTCCGTCAACGGTATAGGTGATCGTGAGGAATTTCGTCTGGCCGGGTGCGGGATCCGTACCGAACGTCCTGCTGCTGACATAAATCTCGCCGCGTTCCTCGGCGAGTTCCTGAACCTGCCGGGTCACGTCTATGCCGTAACCGCCCCGGCCATAGAAGGCGGACTGCACGTAAATCTCTTGGGCCAGCCCGAGGCCGGCGGTCGCCAGCCAGAACCAGAGTACGAAGATCGGGGATGATGATCTCATAAAAAATGCCACAAGCGGAAAAATGTCACGAATGGCAGAAGCGGAAAAATAGCATGAATCGCAAAAGCGGAAAATCATCCCAACGAATTATCCGTCCAGGGCATTCCCCCAACGCCGGCGCCGGAGACCGCCGGAGCAACGAATGCCGCAAACGGAAGCCGGGCGCCCGGAAAGGTGCCACGAAGGATTGCCTTCAATCGGTGGCAATTTTTTCACTGCGGCACTCGTGGCATTCTCTCCTATCGGGCGGGCGGGAAGGATGGATTGCTGGCCCGGGTATCCGCCGTGCCGGCCGGCTGGCCCGTGGGCAAACGCGAAAACGAGGTGCGAAGTCGCGGAAAGGCGCCGGGGTATTGGGCCTGGAGAAAGGAAAGGAGGTTCTCCCGGATCTCGCACCGGAGGTCAAAGGTCACCGGGGCGGTCGGAGCGCTTGCCAGGACACGGATCTCCACGCAGTCGGGTTTAAAATCGGTGACTTGGAAAGCAAACACGCGGCCGTCCCACCGCTTTGAGGCCTGCACGATCCGCTGAGCTTCCAGGCGAAGTTCATCCAAGGGGACGAGGAAATCGACGTAAATGAAAACCACCCCGATCAAATCGGAACTTTGCCGGGTCCAGTTCTGGAATGACTTTTCGAGAAAATAGGTGATCGGCACGACCAGGCGCCGCAGGTCCCACACGCGAACCACGACGTAGGTCAGGGTGATTTCTTCGATGACGCCCCATTCTCCCTCGACGATGACTTCGTCGTTGATCCGCATCGGTTGGGTAATCGCCAGTTGCAGGCCGCCGATGATCATGCCCAGCGATTTCTGCGCGGCAAAGCCGGCGATGACCCCGGCCACACCCGCCGAGGCCAGCAGACCGGTGCCGAGTTGGCGCACAGCTGGAAAGGTCATCAGCAGGGCCCCGAGACCGAGGATCACGATGACGAACACCAGCAACCGGCGAAGCATCTGGACGCGGGTCTCAAGCCTGCGCTGCTTGTAAGCGTCCAGTTCGACGTAACCTGATCGTGAAATTACCATCGCTTCGATGGCCAGGACGATCCGGACCGATAAGACCGTGTTGATGATGATGCCGGCCAGGGAAGCGATTTGGTACCCGATTGCAGCCCAGGCGTCCGGCAACTGGAGCATGTAGATGACGGTCGAAAATGCGCAGAGAACGACGTTGTAGTAGAGGGCTTCACCGACTACCGGCAGAGCCGCGAAGTACCAGGGGGGCGACGGCCGGGCGGCAAATTGGGTCAACCAGTGTTGGACCAGGCGTACGATCCGCAGGAAGAAGGCGGCCGCGGTCGCGAAGTAACCGAGACCGGCGATCTTGGCGGCGATAGCGAACGTCGGGTATCCACCCAGCGCCAGCCCGATGTGAGGCAGCAGCGGCACGCAGGCGAAGAAGGTGCCGGTGAAAACGAAAAATCCGGACAGCGCCCGCCGGACCGCAAACAGGATCCCGTTACGCCAGTAGCGCTCCGTGATCGGCCTGACCGGGCCGAGCGAATGAAATTTGAACAGCAGGAACCGGGTGAGCCACGCCAGAAGCAGCCCGATAGCCAGTACGATCAATCCAAGCAGGATTTTGGCCGGGGTGATCGCAAACAGCAGCGGCTGCCGGCTCCAGCCGCCGAGCACGGTGCTGAACTGGAGCGACAGCACATCGATGAAAAAGGAAAAACGCTCCGCAATGGTCTGCAGCCAGTCAAATTGAGCGGGCACGTACGGCGTCGAGGGCACGTCTTCAAGCATGGTGTGCGTTCGCACGGCCGGTGCGATCCCGGCAATCATCGCCAGAATGACCACCGATGGCAACAGCGCTTTGCGCATGGCAACGAGCCCGCGTTAGCAAGGTGATTCCGGAGGAACGATTTCCCCGGTGCGCTGGTCCAGTTCGTTCTCTTCGCCGGCCGGCGCTTTGAAACCGCCTTGGCGTGGCGGTAGCACGGGGCCGAAAGTCAGGTCGCAGAGCCCGGACAGACGGTCGCGCAGAAATCGCCGAACCTCGTTCTCATCGAAATGGGGCAGGTCGCCAGCCCGCGCTTCGAGGTAGAACTCGCGGGCGGCGTACAGCAATGCGACTTCCTTTACTTCCAAATGAATAAGATGAACGTGTTTGCGCAGCCCCTCACGAATTATCGGCCCGCTTACCGCCCAGCCCGGCCTGGGAATTTCAGCCTGTTCCGGCGTGCGGAAGATGACCAGTTTCCTCAGTTGCGCAGCGTCGTAAGCCCGTTCAGACTGCGCGACCAGAAACCTCCATTGCTGATGCTGCAGCTCGCGGAAAAACGCGAAAACGAGCCGGTTGCCTTCGGGATCAGGTAAAACCAGTTCTGCGTAGGGAGGAAGACCGGCGATGCCGGCCGGTTCAGCTTTTGTCCCGTCTGCAGGCAGGATCTCACTTACCAGCCAGCGGAACGCGTCCGGGTCGTAAACCAGCTTTTTAGCGGTGGCCTCAAATTCCGCGACGTGACGCTGCAAAATCGAATCCGGGGTTTCCGGCCGCGGCGGCTGGTTATCCCACCGGGCACGGCACAGCCTCATGAACTCGCGCGCGGCAATTTCGCGGTTACCCGGAAAGAGTTCGTCGAGCCACGGATCTTCAGCGAAGCGGGCCGAAAGTTCGTCGGGAACCTGCGCATCGTGCATCTTAACCCGGATAAACTCACGCGCTTCGATCCGCCGGACGCCTTTGAGCTCCAATGGCGGAAGGTCGAACCGGGCCTGCCCGGCTGAATCGATAAACGACCAGATCCGGCTTTGCCAGATATCCTGGTTGGCCGTGACCAGCGTGAGCTGGCCGGGCAACTCGTCGGTCATGCGCCTGATCGCCGTCCCCAGGGTCATCGCCAGCTCCGGCCGGCTCGCGTAATCTTCCGTCTGGTCAAAGCAGAAGAGAAATGGCCGGAACGCATAAGACCAGCGGCAAAGGCCGAGCAGGCGCAGCCAGCATTCCTGGTTGATCTGCGACAGGTTTTCTGCCGCCGGTACCCGGTTTTGGAATCCGAAGGCCTCGGCGTGTTCGGTCTCAAAAGGCTCATACCTCAGCCAGGCGACGCTTGCCCGAAACGCTTCATCCTCGCGCCCCGCACCAGCCAGGTGGAAAAACGCCGTGGACCACGTCCTGGAGGCGCGAATCCCGAAAACCTCGTCGCCGACCAGGGGCAGAATCGCCGTCAGGAAAATCTCACGCAGGGTAAGCGCCAGCGGGTGGTTCGTTCCCGGATGCAACGAGACCTGGCCGCTTTCAAGCATCGCAATCACTTCCGCCGCATGGCTGAACAGGAGAAGGCCGCGCCGGAGAATTTCACTGGTTACCCGGCAAATGACCGAGTTGGCAAAGGTTTCTATCTTCCAGCGGCCGGTTGCAGGTTGCGACTCATCGATCGAGCAGAGTTCATTGACGGTGTGGTTGAGCACGGCCTGCCAGACCAGGGCCGGTGATTGGAAAGGCGTTTGGTGAACGATCGTCGCCATCCCGCCGAGTTCATGGTAAAGGCGGCCGATCAGGTGGCTCTTGCCGTACCCCGGTGACGGCGAAAGCACCAGCTGCGCCGCCGGGCGCCGCAGGTATTTCGGCACGTTCTCAGCCGTCAGGAGCAGAAAACGTTGCGTTATCCGGTCGAGCACTGGCTTGTTGAGGCTCGCCACCGAGCCGCCGCACTCCTTCGGGTTGCGTACCACGGCCGACTCGAACGGGTTGATCGGGCTGTTCATCGGAAAAGAGTTCATACTTATCAGTGGATTGGGCAAACCGCGGTCCGGCTCCCGAGCCGGAGATCAAAAGCGGATCAGGAGCCGTTTGGTCCCGAGATGCTCGACGGCCGCCTCCCGTTGAGCCTCGGTGGCTGCCGGCCAATGGCCTTCATCCAGAGAGCCGCGACCGGATGCGATCACCTCCTGGCGAATCCATTGCTGCAATTTCGCTAACGGGACCTTCAGCTCGCCGGCCAGATCGGCGATGAAAACGGCGGAGCCGAGTTGGCGCACCCGGACCTGTTCGTACGCTTCGTAAACCGCCGGGTACGAAAGGCTTTCCTCCCGGGCGGGGACATCCCCCGGCGATTCCCTGCCCGTAGCCTCCCGCTGCACCAAAGGCAGGTGGGCGATGTGGACGCAGAGCTTTTCGCCGTTGTACTCCAACTGCGCGACCTGCCCCATTTGCAGCAGGCGGTCCAGTGCCGCCCCTACGAGGGCTGGATCTTGAACGCCGCGCCTGATCTTCATGCCCGAACGCGCCACGAGTTCCGGGAGGGAATGCAGGTGCTTTTCCAAGTGATCCGCTTCGGCCTCGATCAGCCGTTCGATCGAGCCGCGCGGTTCATCCAGGAAATAACGGCGCTGCAGTTTGACGACCGTACCCTGGGCCAGCAACTCCTCCAAGGCCGCGAGCCGTGCCTGTCGCCGGGCGCCGCTGACCTTGAGCAACTCGGTTCGGCTGCGCGGCCCGGCCTTCAGCAATTCCAGCAAAGCATTCCGTTCTTCAGGTGCGGTCTCCATGACGGCAGGCAACCGTATATTCTAGCCACGGGTGACCCCTTGTGAATCGAAAAGCCACATTGCCCTGGCGCCAAGGGGCAGTGCCGTTTAATCATAAAAACTATCCCCCATGAGACCCGAGCCATCCACCCTGCAAATCGATTTCAAGAACCGCCGCGCACTGGTAACCGGTGCCGGCAAGGGCATCGGTCGCGACATCGCCGTGATGCTCCACCGTTTTAATGCCCAGGTCGTCGCTGTCAGCCGGACGGAATCGGACCTCAAAAGCCTGCGCGATGAGACCGGTTGCGAAACCATCCTGGCTGACCTTGGAGATCCGGCGGCCGCCCGGCGTACCGCTGAACAGGCGGGCGACATCGACCTGTTGGTTAACAACGCGGCCATTGCGATCCTCCAGCCTTTCTTAACGACGACCGTCGAGGCCTGGGACGCCACCATGGCGATCAATCTGCGCGCGATTCTGATCATTTCACAGGTGATCGCCGCCCGGATGATCGAGCGCGGCGTCGCGGGCTCGATCGTCAATGTCTCGAGCATGGCCGCGTTCCAGGCGCTTCCGGATCACGCCGCCTACTGTACCTCGAAAGCGGGTCTGGATCAGTTCACCAAGGTCATGGCCGTGGAACTGGGCCAGCACGGTATCCGGGTCAACTCCGTCAATCCGACCGTGGTCATGACCGAGATGGGCAAACGCGCCTGGACCGATCCGGTCAAGGGCGGGCCCATGCTGGCCCGCATTCCCTTACGCAGATTTGCCGAATGCGAGGATATCGCTTCGGTGGTTTGTTTTCTGCTCAGCGACGCCGCCGGCATGCTCAACGCCCTCGCCTTGCGAATCGATGGCGGCTTCCTGGCCACCTGAATCCATCCACAGATTACGCAGATTAACACAGATTAAAAAGGATCCGCAGAACACGCAGAGAACGCAGAATAAATCCATCCACAGTTGACGCTCACACTGCGGGCGCAGCGCGAAGGCCATCGCCGAACCCCGAACCCCGAACCCCAAACGCCGAACCCCGAACGCCGTCCCCCTCTTCCCGCCGTGTTCGCCGTGGCTCGCCGTGTTCGCCGTGTGAACCTCAGTCGTTGTGCCCGCCACACCCGCTGTGCCCGCCGTGTGACCGGACTCCATCCTACCTCGGGTTCACGACGCCGGCTTGCCGGCACATTGACAAAAGCGCGCACGTCGAGCACTTGGGCCGGGTACCGGTACAAACGAATTTGCCGAACGGGACCAGCCGCTCGTTGATCTCGATCCAGTATTTTTCCGGCAACCTGGCGGCAAGCGCTTTCATGGTGCCTTCCGGTGAGGAGGTAGCGACGTACCCCCAGCGGTTCGTGACCCGGTGCACGTGGATGTCGACGGGGATAGCCGGACGATTAAAGGCCACCGCCAGGGTCAGGGCCGCGATCTTTGGGCCCACCCCGGAAAAAGCGGTGAGCCCTTCCATCGTGTCGGGAACCCGGCCGCCGTGCTGATCGACGATTTGCCGGGCCAAGCGCTTCAGGTCGCGCGCCTTCGGTTCCGGAAACGTGGCCCCGTGCAGCAGCTTTACCAGTGTCGATTCATCCAGGTTGACGAAAGCGTCAGGCGTCCGGGCCACCTCAAATAACCGCAAACTGACCGGCACCGTCGTTTCATCGCGCGTCCGGGCCGAGATGAGACTCGCCACCAACTGTTCGAAGGGCGAATCATACCCCCGGTCACGCAGTTCGAACATCGCGGCTTTGGGCAGCCCGGCCGTTACCCGCCGCAGACGCGCAAAGACCTCGTCGATGTCAAACGGTTCCTTCTCCTCCATCCTGGAAGAGAATGCCACAAATGCCACAAATGAAAATCTGCCGCAAATGCTGAACCGAAGGATCCCATCACTACTACGAGTCGAGCTAAGCCGATTATGCGCATCGGCCACCGTAGCAATGGGGTGACGGCGGAAAAATCAAGGTACGGGCAAAATTCACGATCGCCCGGCGCGGGCCGGCGACGAACCGGGCGCTTGGAGGTATGGTCCCGGCGTAATGACGGTGGGTACGAATGTCCCTGGGCGCACCGGCGCGACCGATTTTTTTCCGGTCGTGATCGCTTTCCATGGTGACCTCGGGTTCTTTCTCAAACGCCAGGAACGATCGGCCCAACCTCCGTCCGTCGTGACCCGGGTCCTGAACCGGAAAACTTCCGCCAAGGATGTGATTGAGGCGTGCGGGGTACCCCATCCTGAAATTGACTTGATCGTTGCGGGCGGGGAACCCGTTGACTTCTCCGCGCACGTTGAAACCGCCACGAAGCTTGAGGTCTACCCGGTATCCGGCGACGGGCCATTCCCCTCCGCACGGCTCCAGGCCCGTAACGTTCGCACGTTTGTGGCCGACGGGCATCTGGGCAAACTCGTGCGCAACCTCCGTCTGTTGGGCATTGACGTGAGTTACCGGCCCGAGGCGGATGATCGCGACTTGCTCGCCGCCGCGGTGAGGGAAAACCGCGCGCTTCTGACCCGTGACCGGCCGCTGCTCATGCACCGGATAATTTCTTGCGGGTATTATCCCCGCTCGCAATTTTCCCTGGAACAAACCGTTGAGGTAGTCCGGCGGTTCGGGTTGGCGCAAACGCTGGCCCCGTTTACCCGCTGCCTCCGGTGCAACGGGCAGTTGGTCGTGACCACCAAAAACGCCGTCATCGATCAGCTGGAGCCTTTAACGCGGCTCTATTACGACGACTTTCAGCAGTGCCTGAACTGCGGCCAAACCTACTGGCGCGGTTCGCACCTGCAAAAACTTGAGAAGCGGGTGAAGACCCTTACCGATTCCCTGTAGTCCGGCAGGCAGGGGTCCCGAAAGCTTCTTTGCCGCCTCGCTCGATCCGGAGGTAGGACCGGGTGCCGGGTGTCGACGGCATGATCTTTGCCCGCGGCCGGATCTCGGCAGGCGCCCGGAATGAGCGTGGCCGTCGGGTGCAGAATTTTCTACGCCAGGTAGCTTCCGGGTTGCTCGACCACGGGGCCTTCATCGCCCCTTGTCTACCACCATCGCCACGTTGGCTCATGCAACGTTTTCGTGACGTAGGCATCGCCACCTGTGCGGCCGCCCATTTTCTGATCGCTTAACGACTTCAATCCGCACTTGCGCCTGTGCAGCCTTTTCGATAACACGACCTCCGCACCGGGAATACGTTTGAAGGTCACCTTCAGAACCTAGAACCTAACCGCTGACCGCCCGGGTATTTCCGATACCGGTAACCCGTCCGGGCAAGCCGGCCCTACCCCGGGTTGTCGCAAGCCCTGAGCTGTTCTAAGATGACCGGATGGCAGTCACCATCGCGCTGGAGAATTCCGCCGAGCAGATCGCGTTTAACCTGAAACGCTGGGCTGAAGTGCTTGCCGATCCGGAACTGGCCCGCTTGCCTCACCGGATCGAGACCGACCGTCACGGCCATATCCTCATGAGTCCACCCCCAGCACCCGCGCATGGTGACCGCGAGAGCGAGATCGTCTTTCAGCTTAAGACTTTGTTGCCGGAGGGACGAACAATCACCAATTGTCCTGTTTCTACCTCTGACGGCGTCAAAGCCCCCGACGTGGCGTGGGTCGTGCCGGAACGCCGGTTGGAAGTGCGCTCCATGATCTGTCTTACCCGAGCTCCGGAAATTTGCGTGGAGGTGCTTTCCCCTTCAAATACCGTCAAAGAAATCCAGGAGAAAACCGCTTTGTATTTCGAAGCGGGGGCATCCGAGGTTTGGATCTGCAACGATGACGGAAGCATCCGGTTTCATTTTTCAACCCCACCTGGCATCCGTCCGCGTTCAGAGCTTTGCCCGGCATTCCCGTCCAGGATCGGCGTCGCTTGATCGATCGCGCTTTGGATGACACCCGACAGCCTGTTGGCGCCTTGCGGTAGCGGGCGGCAGGGTAGACGGTGACGAATGGTCATCTTGCATGTGCATGTGCATGTCCGGTCCGAGCATCTGAACGCCTTCCGGGAGGCAACCCTGGAAAACGCCCGAAACAGCATCCAGGAGCCGGGCGTTCTACGATTCGACGTTGTCCAACAGGTTGACGATCCGGCACGGTTCGTCCTCGCGGAGGTTTATCGCGACGAATCCGCGGTCGATGCGCACCGCCGGAGCGCGCATTACGCAAAGTGGCGGGACTTGGCTGAGCCGATGATGGCTGAACCCCGGAGCCGCACCCTGTTCAAAGCCGTGTTTCCGGAAGAGGATAAATGGAAATGATAAAGCCGTTCGAGTTCGCCACGGCTGCCCGCATCGTTTTCGGGAACGGCGCGTTCCAGCACGTTGGTGAACACGCGCGGGCCCTGGGCCGCCGCGCGCTGGTGATTACCGGACGCGACGCGGGACGGGCCAAGCCGCTGCAGGGACTGCTGGCAGCCGAAGAGATTGAGGCCGGGGTATTTTCGATCGCCGGGGAACCGTCGGTCGACCAGGTCGTCAGGGCGCTGGAGCAGGTTCGCCAGACGGAGCGTGACCTGATCATCGGATTCGGCGGCGGCAGCGCGGTCGATGCGGCAAAGGCTGTGGCGGCGCTGGCGACAAACCCGGGTGAACCGCTCGATTACCTGGAAGTGGTCGGGCGCGGCAAGCCGCTCACCCGGCCGTCGCTCCCGTGCATTGCCATCCCGACGACGGCCGGCACCGGCGCAGAGGTAACCCGCAACGCCGTGTTGAGTTCCCCGGAGCACCGGGTCAAGGTCAGCCTGCGCAGCCCGTTTCTCCTGCCGAAGCTTGCCGTCGTTGATCCCGCGTTGACCATCGATTTGCCTCCTGAGGTGACCGCCTGGACGGGGCTCGACGCGCTCACTCAATTGATCGAACCGTACGTTTCCGCCCGCGCCAACCCGCTGACCGATGCACTCTGCCTCCAGGGTATCGAGCGGGTTGCCCGGTCCCTCCGGCCCGCCTTCCACGACGGGACGAATCCGCAGGCGCGCGAGGATATGGCTTTGGCCAGCCTGCTCGGCGGTCTTGCGCTGGCCAATGCGGGCCTGGGTGCCGTCCACGGATTTGCCGCCCCGATCGGGGGGATGTACCCGGCGCCGCACGGAGCCATCTGCGCCGGCTTGCTGCCGGTCGTGATGGAGATTAACGCGCGCGCCCTGCGCGAGCGCCAACCGGACGCCGAAGCGCTCCACCGTTTCCGCGCCGTTGCTCAAGTGCTTACCGGCAGGCCCGACGCCGCCATCTCCGACGGGATCGAGTGGGTGGCGGCGTTGTGCCGTGAACTTCGGATCCCAGGACTCGGCTCCTACGGGATCAGGGCGGAGGATTTTGGTCCGATCGCCGAGAAAGCCCAGAAGGCAAGCAGCATGAAAGCTAACCCGCTTACCCTCAACCGGCAGGAACTCGAAGAATGCCTCTCGCGGGCGCTGTGACGGCCCCTGGCCCGCAACCCGGCCCCCGGCCCGCAAACCATCACGTAAAAGACGCAAAAGCCGAAAAGGTGCCCATTCCGGGCTAACGCATCGGCATATTCACCGCGTGCATCAGCAGGATCATAACGCTGAGAAACAATGTCACCAGGACGGCAGCCATCCCTAAACCTAAGAGTCCGATCTTTAGAGTGTTGTAGTCCGGTTCAGGCTTGCGCGGATCGTATTTCATGATGAGGGTCGTTGGATTACTCGAAAGGCTTTTATTTTTTTTATTCTCCATGACGAAGCCGGTCCAGGCAACTGCGTAGTCCCGATGAGGCGTCCAGCGGGCACCGGTACGCGACGTAAAGGTCCGGTCGCACCAGGACCGCCGTCGGGTTTGTGATTCCGTAAGTTTGATGGGCAAGGCCGGTCCGGTCGAACAGCGTCTCACCCGCTCCGGGATCCGGGCCGCCGCCGGGGTTCGGGCCGCGAATGACGAGCGCCGGGGCAACCAGTTCCCGGTAAGGTTGAAGCGCCTCGAGAAGGCCGGTCCAGAGGCCGTGCGCGGCTTGCACGTCGGAACCGGAAAAACCGAGCAGCGTGTATTGGTTATGGCGGAAAAGTTCAAATAAGCGTCGGGCCTTGCCGCCGTCCGATACAAAAAGCTCCGCATCCGGCGCACGGTCGCCCGCGTCCACTTTCGGGCGCGTGATCGGGTTTACGCCGAATCTGCGGCGGTAATTGACCTCGAGCTCGCTTAAACGCAAGGCGGCCGATTGTTTGACGGGAAGCGCGCCCACCAGCGGAAGCAGCAACTCGCGGGCGCGATCGATCCAGGGCCCGCGCAACAGGGCCAGGCGGGTCAACCGGTCCGTGAGGTTGAGGACATCCCGCGCCACCGGCATGCGTTCGGATGCATACGTGTCGAGAAGATCCGGGTGCAATTGCCCGTTTAGCACCGCGGCAAGTTTCCAGCCCAGGTTAAAGGCGTCCTGGATTCCGGTGTTCATGCCTTGGCCGCCGGCCGGGCTGTGGATGTGCGCCGCGTCGCCGGCCAGGAACACGTTTCCTCGCCGGAAACGTTTAACCATGCGGTGCGAGACGTGAAACCGCGACGTCCAATGCGCGTCGGTAAGTTCAAGCGGAAACGGGCAGCGTGCGGTGACCAGAGGCCGGATCGCCTCGAGTGACGGCTCCGCGTTCCCCGTTGCCCCCGGCTCGGGGGGCAAGGCGTCCTCCATGATGAGGCGGCCCCGGCCCCCTTTGAAGGGAAAATAGGCGAGCAGCCCGTTCGAACTGAAAAACGCGTGCAGCCGGTCTGTGCGCAACGGGGACCGGACGGCGACATCCGCCAGGATAAACCCTTGTTCGTACGGTTTACCCTGGAATTCGAAGCCGAGTTGGTGGCGAACCGTGCTGTGGGCACCGTCGCACCCAACGGCCCACGTAAATTGGGCGGTTTCTTCCTGACCATCCGCGCGCCGCAGACGGGCTGAAACGGCCTGGCCGCCGGCTTCAAAATTCAGGAGTTCCGTTTCCCATTCAACCTGCCCGCCCAGGGCCTTCAGGCGTTCGAGCAAAATCCGTTCAGTTTGGCTTTGCGGCAGGCTGATCACAAATGCGTAGGACGAAGGCAGGCTATCGAAACTAAGTTCGAGCACGCGCCGGTCATTCTGATAAAAGTAACCGCCATAAAGATGTTGCCCTTGTTCCAGCACCGGGCCGGTCACGCCCATGGCTTCAAACACCTCCAGCGTACGTTGAAAGATGGCCAGCGCCTTGGAATGCGTGGACGGACCGGTTTTCTTGTCGATTAGCCGGCAGCGAATCTGGCGGCGGGCAAGTTCCACCCCGAGCGCCAGTCCCACCGGACCGGCGCCGACGATCAAGATTGGAGGGCTGGCATCAGGCATAAGCTGGAAACGAGGGTTAGGTGGCGGGGCAGGAGCGCCGGCCCGCTTGCGGGCACACCTGGTTGGTGATTGATCGAGTTTCGCAGGGGGACCAGGCCTTTACCAGAAAGAATCGCATGCCGCTGGTCACGACCAATGAGGCTGCTCCCAGACCTCGTAGTCCCGTACTCCCAGGGATAGCCGGTATCAGCCGGCCCTGAAGCGTTTGGCACGTGGCGTGACCTGTCCCTATTCGCCGCGGGTACGTGGGAAGCGAGAGCACGCCATTCGTAGCGAGCACTCCATTCGCGCACCATTCGGACCTGTCCCCATCTCCTTTCGACCTGTCCCCGTGTTCTTGCGCGTTGCACGACGCCTTCAACGGCATCGACTGGACGTGGCTATCGATGGATGGGGCGATGAGCAAGGCGCCCTTGACGGGGAAAAAGACAGCCGACAACCGGGTCCAGTCCCGTGGAACGCACCAAGCGCGCTGTTGATGGAGGCTAGCGGCGCGCCCGCGGGCGTAGCCGTCGGGGGCGCCAACCGCAACGACTTCAAGCTCTTGGCCGAGACAATTCAGAGCATCCCGGTCGCGCGGCCCACGCCGTCGGCCGCTGAGCCCCAGCACCTGTGCCTGGACAGTATCCGTTCGACCAACCCCACCTTACATCTCGGCGGGAATGCTGGTTGAGTGAGTGGATGAACGAACAAGCGCAGGGGGTTACCCCAAAACCGCGGCGCAGCCAAACGGAAGTGCGACGGCTCGTCGAAGAGTTCAGGCAAAGCGGGCTGAACCGGAGCCAATTCTGCCGGCAACGCCAACTGGCCTTGAGCACACTTAAACGCCATCTGGCGAACGAGTCGGCGGCACCGGCGAATCGTCCCGCGGCCGGCAGCCGACTGATCCCAGTCGAAGTGCTCAAAAGCCGGCGCACCCCGCCACCGCCGGCTCACGATGCCGGGGTGACCATCCTGTTGGCCGGGGGTCGGCGCATCGAGGTCGCCCCCGCGTTTGATGCGCACACCTTCCACCGCGTGGTCCAGTTGCTGGAGGCCCGGTAAGTTCATGTGGGCACTTTCGGCGGCGACGCGCATCTATTTGGCGCCCGGGCCGACCGATCTGCGCAAGGGGTTTGACGGGAATGGCGCTAAGATAAGGGCAGTTTGGGATCATTTTTGCGAGGGCGTCGGCGGACCCCTGGG
>JAFBAP010000182.1 GCA_019247695.1 Verrucomicrobiota bacterium
AGGTGGAACCGCTCGATTCCGGCTTTGGTTCGTCAGGCACCTGAGGCGGAGGCGGCGTCTGTTTCAGGGCGGCAGCGGCCTTAACCCGTTGATCCTTGATAAAGCGCGCCTTCCGGCGCCGGTTATTTCTGCGGCCTTGGTAATCTCCCATACAGTTGCTGATTCTGTAGCACTCAGCTTCCGACCCGTATAGGGCGTTTTTCGATGACGAAATGGCGGTTTCACCGCCGGAACCATGGATTCCATTCCCGGCGCGCGCGCGCGGGTTCACCCTATCTGCGAGAGCGGCTCGCCTTCCTGAAGGTTTTCCGGGGGCGTTTCGCCGGCAGGAAAGCCGGCGCGCCCGAAGCCTTCGCCCGGCGTCTGCAGCGGCACCGTCAGGCACAGGCTTTGGGTGGGCAACACATCGCGCCAACTTGCAATCAGTTGCCGGTAAGTTTCGCCTACCGGCCGGATATTGCGGTCAAGGTCGAACAGCCCGACCGGATTAACGTTGCCTCGATCCTCGCGCAAAGCACTGTCCCAGTCCACCTGGTCCGTAATCGAGTACCAGGTGAACCCGACGATGGGAACGCCGTCATTGCGCAGGCGCAGCACGTTGGCCCATTCTTTCCAGAGCCATTGGACCGCTTCGTCGCCTTGTGGTCCCTGGCTGATGTTGGTCTCGGTGTGCATCACCGGGAGCCGGTAGCGCCGGTAGTATTGGCGCGTGATTTCGCAGTAACCGAAAACTTCGCCGGACGGGCGGGTACTGCCGTCGTGCGCCACGCGATGCTCGTTGGTCACATAATAGTCGTTTCCGAGGATGCAATAATGCCGGAGGTTATGTTTCAGGAAAAAATGGTATTCGTCGCGGGTCATCCCGTTATCCATGAGGAACTCATACATCCCGCTGTCGACGCGCCGGCCGTAATTGAGGTCGAGAGAAAGGAAGCGCTTGGCGTTCAGGATTTCCGCCGGCTTGATGGCCTGCGGATTTTCGGCATGGAAATACTCGCTCGACTCGCTCTGGATGAAGAGCGCGTCGGGCTTTACCTTGAGAATGGCGTGCATCGCGAGCACGTTGGCTTTGACGATGTGTTTGAGCGCGGTGACGAATGAGCGATCATCGGCCAACTGTTCGTTCCACCAGCCGTAGCGGGCGGAGAAGAGCGCGCAGATAAACATTTCGTTTACCGGCGTGTAGAGCTGGATCCAAGGGAAACGCCGGGCAAACGCGCCCGCGTACTGCGCGAACTGGGCGGGGAAATCGGGGTTCTGGAAGTCACCGATCCAGTCCGGCACGCCAAAGTGGCAGAGATCGACGATCGGGGTGATCCCGCATCGGTAGAGTTCGGTGAACGTTTCATAGGCAAAGGCCCAATCGTAGCGGTCCGGCCCGAGGTGGGTGCGGTACAGCGGCGGACCGTAACGCAGGAAGCGGATACCGAGCTGCCGCACGCACTCGAAATCGTCGCGCCAGCACGCGTAGTGGCCGCATCTGGCCATCTCGTCCACGCGCACGCGGCCATTCTTAATCGTCGGATTACTGTTCTCGACGCCGGTTGCGAACAAAAAGGCTGGGGTCATCGTCTACGATTCCACGTGATCATTTCGCGCCGGCAAGGTAAGGTCGCCCGAAGCTGCCCCAAAATCCATTCCCCGTGATATGGACGATATCGCACTCGGCCAGGACCTTTTCCGATTTCTTCTCGAGAATACCCCAGACCAGATTTATTTCAAAGACACCCAAGGCCGGTTCATCTGCGTCAGCCGGGCGGTTGCCGAGTTCATGGGCGCAAGGGATGCCGACGACCTCATCGGTAAAAGCGACTTTGAGTTCTGGTCGGAACAGACGGCCCGAGGCACGGCGGAAGATGAGCGGCGCATCATGGAGACCGGGCAACCGCTCATCGGTAAAATCGAGCGGCTCGTCCACCCGGACGGCCAGGTAACCTGGGATTACACGACCAAACTGCCTCTGAGGAATTCCCGGGGTGAAGTCATCGGCATTGCCGGCATCAACAGGGACTTCACGGCCGTTAAGAAATTGCAGGACGCGTTGGAGGAAGAACGAAACCGGCTGCGGATGCTGACGGCCGAACTTGAAGCCAGGAATGCGCAGCTTGAAGCCGATCTCCGCATGGCGCGCGAGGTTCAGCTCGCCCTTTTGCCGCGTGAGTTCCCGACCGTCAACGGGTACGGCGTGTCCGGTCACCCTCCTTTCAGTTTCGCGCACTATTATCGGCCGGCAGCGGCGGTCGGGGGCGATTTTTTCGACGTTTTTCCGCTGTCACAGAACCGGGCCGGCGTCTTTATCTGTGATGTGATGGGGCACGGTCTGCGGGCGGCGCTCATTACCGCCATCATCCGAACTTTGCTTGAGGAACTGCGACCGGTCATGCTCAATGCCTCGCGTTTTCTCAGCGCGTTGAACCTGCGCCTTCGCGCCATCCTCGAACGGGTCGAGGAGCCTTTTGTCGCGACGGCCTTCTACATGATCCTCGACGCGGCAAGTGAGGAAGTGCAGTTTGCCAACGCCGCACACCCGATTCCGGTGCGGATCCATCGGTCCGCGGGCACGGCTGAACTGATCACCAAAGAAAGGCTAAAGATGGGACCGGCATTGGGCCTGTTTGACGAGGTCACGTACCCGGTGTTCACCTGTCCTTTCGAGCAAAACCACTCGATCGTGCTCTTCACCGACGGGCTTTATGAGGTGGAATCCCTCGACGGAAAAGAGTTTGGACGCAACGCTCTGATCAGCAGCTTGCAGCGCTTCGCTACGTTCCCGGCCGAACAACTGTTTTCAGCTCTCGTAGAGGACGTTTGCCGATTTTCCTCCAGGCAGGACTTTGAGGACGACGTCTGTATCGTCGTGGTGGAGCGATCCGGCAGCTGACAACCGTTTGTACCGGCCCCGTTTGGGTCCAGTTCAACCCGCCTGACCGCATCGGTTGCGGTTCGCATCAGGAACCGGTCGAGCATTCGATTGAACTCGGAAGGATTATCCAGATTTGCCAGGTGACCCGCCCGCGGGACGATCCGGTATTCGGCGTGCGGAAGCTCGTGTTGCAGGAGCCGCGCCTGGCGCAGGATCAGCGGGCTGTCGCTGGCACCGTTGATCAACAACGCAGGACCGGTGAACCCGTTAAGGCGACCCCCGCGGAACGCCAGCACGGACCGGTAAACTTTGATCATTTCCTCACCGGGCACGCCCGCCGACGCCCGGCCCGCGTACAATTTGCCGGCCAGGGTCTGGCTGACCCAGCCCCCTTGGCCGCTCAGGCGGTTAAGCCAGTGGTTTAATGCACAAAAGTTCGCGGCGCCCAACGTCCGAATCGCCGAAGGGGTCACGACGCCGACGACGGCATTCAGAAGCATTTCAACGGTGCCGGCAAAGGTGGAGAAGGCCGTGTCGCACAAGACCAGGGACCGCACCCGTTGGGGATACAACTCCGTGAACGTTTGCGCGATCATCCCGCCCAGGGAAAGCCCGCATAACGTCACCTCGCCCAGGCGCAACGCATCCAGCAGGGCCCGCAGATCCCGGGCGAAAAGAGACGTCGTGTAGTCAATCTCCGAGCTGGGGCCGGTTTGGCCGTGACCACGCAGGTCGTAGCTGACGCACAGGTTGGTTGCGCCAAAGTAATCGAGCTGCGGACGCCACAAAAACGAGTTGAGCAAAGCGCCATGGATAAAGATGATCGGCTCACCCGAACCGGCAACCTGCACAAAAGTTCGCACCCCATTGGCCCAAACGTACCGCGTCTCAATCATTCCTGTTCAGAATGCCACGAACGCCATGACCCGAGGAATGCCGCAGACGGGCAGTGGGAATGGGCACCACGAATTCCACAACCGAAAAAACTGTTACAAATAAAGAAGGTCGGGGTTCGGTCACACGGCGGCCGCAGCGGGTTTGGCGGGCACAACGACTGAGTTCACACGGCGAACACGGCGAGCCACGGCGAACACGGCGGAAAGAGGGGGAAGGGAAAAGAGTTCGGAGTTCGGAGCGGCAGCATGGGGGGTGCGAGTGTCAACCTTAGAGTTACCGCCAGGTTCCCTTAATCTGTGTAATCTGTGGATGTTTTCTCTTTTCTGCGTTCTTCTGCGTGTTCTGCGGATGATTCGGTTTTCCCGCCGGGTGAGCGCGACCTTCGGGGAAGATCGGACCTGGTTCGACGACGCCTCTGAGCTCCGAACTCCGAACTCCGAACTCTTTTCCCTTCCCCCTCTTTCCGCCGTGGTCGCCGTGGCTCGCCGTGTTCGCCGTGTGAACTCAGTCGTTGTGCCCGCCAAACCCGCTGCGGCCGCCGTGTGACCGTGTGAACTCAGTCGTTGTGCCCGCCATGTGACCAAAAATCCCTTGCGAACCGCCTGCCGGCAGGACTAGCGTAACCGGCGCTGCCTTCCCCCTTTTTCACCAAGCCATCAGAATGGATGTGGATGTCCCGGCGCGGCAAAAGGGTGACGT
>JAFBAP010000183.1 GCA_019247695.1 Verrucomicrobiota bacterium
CCCCGATCGAGCCCTGAAGGGGCGGTAGAAAGCGTTGCCGTCGGGTTCTGCCGCCCCTTCAGGGCTCGATCGTGATTTGACGGTTACCCAGGGGGTAAAGCCCTGGGCTAAGTTCTCTTGGCCCTTCGGGCCGAAAGACGGTCACGGTTGTCCCCGCGCTGCCCTCAAACAATGTGGGTAAAGCTCAGGGGTAAACCCTGGGCTATGTTCTCCCGGCCCGTTGGGCCCGGATCGCTTATACGGTCTGATAGGTGTAACACCGGCAGGGCACCTGGAAGGGAAGGCAAGGTTTTACCACCATGGCCGCCGGAGTGGTATAAGGCGGCACGCCTGTACGCTCACCTTAACAAACGCCGGTCCCGCCGGGCTGGATTTGCTGAAGGAGCGGCAGAACCGTAGGGAGTCGCTCAAGGCCGTCTCGGCACCGGTTGAACTAACCGTGCGTAAACCTCACCGAGAAATGATCAGATCGCTCCCGAGACATGGACCTCACGCCGTTCTCGGAAATACGCTCGCGTTTCCGCTTCCCGGAACTGACCGTGATCTTTAACGCTATGAATGATGCTGTGGCCACGCTCCACCAAGGCTTCCGGTCGAGCTAGTAATCCTCGGTGGTCGACGCCAAATGGTTCGTCGTCAGAACTGAAATCCTCGATCAGCAATCCAACCGCGCGGACGTTGAGGGCGATGACCACATCGTCGCCGCAGGGTGTCGCCAGCCACTGGCAGGGATCGTCCAGCATCCCGGCCGCCTGCATCCGGTGCACGGCTTCCTTGGATAAGGCCAGGCCGCCGCCATTGCAGTGTTCGCCCAAGCGGTAGCCGTTAAGCAAGGCGTGGCGAATCGTCTGTCGAATGCGGCGGTAGCGGCCCCACAACGCAAGTTGAAGTGCCGGCAGCTTGCCGCAAGGCGTTCTCCTCCAGATGCTCACCTGACAGAGGAGCTTCTCGATCGCAGGTGCAGCCGGGAAATAATTTTTCAGGTGCGACAAGGAGGTCGGATTAAATCGAAAATTCCCGAGTAAACCCACGTTGTCGTTCGCAGCAAACCGGCAGCAAACCTTGTTGGCAAATGGGGCGATAACCAACGAATCGGGATCAATTTTCAGCACAAACTGCAGGTCCGGCATGGCCTTTAAAATGGCGAGGGCCGCAAGAATGCCCGCCGTGCTGCCTTGGCACCAACCGTCCGCCTTTCCCATGCGAGGATTCTTGATCGCGCCGGCCGCGCCTCGGCGCTCCCTGGGAACAAGCTCCAGGAGGTCACGTCCGCCCCGGTCGTCATCCACCAGGAGAAGGTAAAAATCACTCTCATAGTGGTAAAGGGAGGCGACCGTATCCCGAGCCCTTGCCAGCTCCGCCTCGCCGGGTCCAATCATCAGAATCACACCAAAGGTCGGCATCGTTGCGTGGCGCGAGTATCTTACAAAGGACGATGGTGTCAAACCGGCACCTCGTCGAGCCTCTGGAAAAGCGAGGCATTATCCGTATTCTCCGGAAAATCCAGGGGAAAATCCTCTGCGCCCGCTCCGCGGCAAACGACGCCCGGTTAGGACCCTCAAAAGCTCTCGGCAAGGTCCAGCCTTCCGAAGGCCGGTCTCACCCGGGGCGACGGGACCGGGATCAAGCCGGTTTTAGAAGCGCGCGGCCCTGCCGTCCACCGGTCACCGGTCTTGTGATCCGTTACCGGCAGCATTAGCCGCGACATCCACCACCCGGCACCCCTTTTGCGATTCGAGTGCTGCGGCAAATATCCGTTGGCTCTGAACCGCCTCGGCCGGGGTTGCGCAGCCGAAGCGGTCACCGAGCGCGCCTTCACGCTCCATCAGGAACGCCGCCCACATCTGCTGGATCACGTCGTTGAAGCCGACCTCGAAAATACCCCCGGTAATCGTCTTGAACGGCACCTCGAACCCGAGCTCGGTCCGTTTCCAGGATTGTTCCTTGGTGCGTTCGAAGGTCCAGAAGCTTTTCGGTTCGGCCGTGCTGAACCGGACGCCGCCATCCGTGCCGAGCACCTCAAAAAACCAGGTGTTGGTCGCGCCGGGTGCCAACCGTTTCATTTCCAATCGCAGCGGAGTTTCCTGTCCTTGAATCCGGGTCCAGGTATGGAGCAGCGCATTATCCCAGGTATCGCACGGCGCTTTCCCGCCTTTGCCGTCCGGCCGTTCCGGATAACCTTTCTGGAGCTGGGCAAACAAGCGGACCGGTCCCCACCCCAGCCGCAGGGGCACATGGCAGACGTGCATGCCCAGATCGCCGAGTACGCCGATCTCGCCGCAGACCGCGCTTTGGCGTTTCCAGTTGGCCGTCTTGCCCGGATCAAGGTCGCTTGAATGATGAAAGCCCGAGACCACTTCCAGGACGCGGCCCAGCCGGCCCGAGCGTACCGCCTGGATGGCTCGCTGCGTCCCGGGCAGATAGGGGAACTCCGAACTGCACCGGACGAAGCGCCCGGTCGCGGCAGCCGTGCCGGCAATCCGCTCGGCGGCAGCCAGGTCGACTCCGAACGGTTTTTCGGCCAGCAAATCTTTGCCCGCCTCCAGCACCTCGCAGTAGATCTTTTCGTGCAGGTTGTGCGGGACCGCCACGTAGAGGACCTCCACGTCGGGCCGCTCAAGCAACCGGCGGTAATCGGACGTCAGGAACGTCCGGCCGTCATCAAACCATTCCAGGGCCGCCGGATTCAGGTCCGCGACGCCCGCCAACTGGGGTTCGACGGACACATCGAGCAAAGCCCGCCAGCGCGCAAAGGCGCTGGCAATTTCGCGTCCCATCAGGCCGCCGCCGATAATGCCGATTTTGACCGGTTTACGCTTCATACGCTTCCCTTCCAGGTTTAAAGGTAGCGGCAGGCATCCTCGGCCTTTGCTCCCTCATGGACGATCGCCATTAAGGCCTTGGTCATACCGGCCGGGTTTTGGTGCTGAATCACGTTGCGCCCGTAGACAATGCCGGCGGCGCCTTGCCCGATCAACTGTTCGGTGCGCCGCAGGATCTCCATGTCTTCAGCCTTGCCGCCGCCGCGCACCAGGACCGGCACCCGCGCAACCTCAATTACTCGATGGTAATCAAGCGGGTTATCGGTCGGATCGGCCTTAATGACGTCGGCGCCGAGTTCGACCGCCTGGCGGACCAGCGGCAGAATCTTATTGATATCGCCGTCGACCATGTAACCGCCGGCTTTGGTGTTAGGCTGAAACACCAGCGGCTCGATCATCAGGGGAACCGCGTACCGGTCGCAATCCGGTTTGAGCTTCAGGATATTCCGGATGCATTGGTCGGTGACCTCGGGCTGCTCGGGGATCTGGAACAGGTTCACGACCACGCAGACGGCATCCAACCGCAACGCCTGTTCGACCGCCTGGTCGATCATCCGGCTGAAAAGGGCTCGCGGCAGCGCGCGCCCGTAGACGTTGGCCACGTCGGTGCGGAGCACCAGCGCCGGTTTTTGTTTTCCGGGAATGCGCTGGAGCACCTCGGCCTGGCCGACCGTCAACTGGATGGCGTCCGGGTTGGCCCCGACGAGGGTTTTGACGGCGTTCTCGAGGTCCTCAATGCCGCCGAGAAAGCCGAGTTCGTTGAAAAACCCGTGATCAACCGCCACGTCGAAGCAACGCTGCGATTTCGGGTTAAAGAGGCGGTTAAGCCGGAAGAGTTTCATCGTGGGGGGTAGCGAGGCTCTGCGGTGGGGTGAACAGATCAATGGGTCCGAACGGATTTCCGGTTCTCAAACCGGCCCGCCAGACAATCGTGCCGGAAGCGCTCGACGCGCTCAAGCAAACGTACATCGAGCTCATTCAGATGGTTTCGATCGCTCAGCAATGGTTTGGCCGCCCGCATCACCCGCCGCAGCGCCCGCCGGGCAATAAAGCGGGTTGCCCGCGTGTGCTGGCGGAGAAAAAAGTCGTTGTCGGGTGGCAGTTCGAACAGGCGCGGCAGCCGGTGCGGTGCATAGTCAAGCCCGACCGAATCGCACCAATCAAGCCACTTGAAATCCAGAATCCGGTCGTCGATACGCACCGGTACCCAGGGATGAGCCAGCGCGTCCGAGATGATGGCGCCGTGCATCGCTTCGCTCAACAACACTTCGCAATCGCGGATCTGTGCGATTACGGTTTCGACATCCCCCTGCGGGTCGATGTAGTCCATGCCGACGTCGGCGCAGACGCATTTCCACGCGTCGAGGTTATGGTGGAAATGCGGCATTAACGCGAATTTAAAACGCGGGCTCCGCTCCGAGGCGGGGATGAACCGGCGGGCCAGCATGCCGGGATCGGTAATCGCCAGATCCGGGCTCAACCCAAGCGCCTGAGCCGACCGGGGACCTCGCACACAGTAAATCTCCCAGGAGGAATCCAGGGCGGGCAACTTGCCGTACCCCACGCCGGAACCCATGACGACCTTCCGGGGCAGCCTCTCGATCCCATGGTTCTGGTTGAGGATTGTGCCGATCCCCAAAAACACCGTCGACGGATCGTCGTCAAAACATTCAGGAATCAGCCGGTGCCAAAGCCAGGCGTTAAGCAAGTCGCCAAAATTCCTGATCGCGCTCCAGTAAAACAGCTTCATGGGTGGGGGCGGCACAAACAAACCAGCAAATGCGTTTTCGGCAAGCCCGTTAACGTGCCGTCGACGGCCGGAGGGGCTTGACTTGGGGGCGTGCGTGGGGCACTGACAAAGGCCGTACGATCACGCGCAGTAATTATGGAGGATAAATTTTCGGCGAGGGTCGCGTTACTTCTTCCGGCGTACAATTCCGCGGCTTACCTGCCGGAGATGGTGGCCCAGGCCCGGCAGCAAACGGTGCCGTTTGCCGAAATTATCTGTTACGATGACGCCAGCCGGGATGATACCGCCGCGGTGGCGGACGGGTTGGGCATCAGAGTGATCCGCGGGGCCGAGAACCGCGGGGCCGCATTTGCCCGCAACCGCCTGCTGGAGGCGACCCGTTGCGACTGGGTTCACTTCCACGACGTTGATGACGAGCTTTCGCCGCGGTTCCTCGAGAAGATGGTGCAACTGCTGTGCGATCCCCGGACCGCTGCGGTCTGCGCCACCAGAAAAACCTGGGACGATAACTCCCGACCAACGCGCATCGAAAGATTTCCCCGGCTTGAGTCGGAACCGGACCTGCTGGCATTCTTCCTGACCCATTTCATTCACCTCAACGCGTTCATCTTTCCCAGAGCGTTCCTCCTGCAGATCGGCGCTTTTCGCGACGAGTTACGCCTGGCGGAAGACACGGAGTTTGAGGCGCGGGCCGCCGCCCGCGGTTTAAAATGCCGGTACCTGGATGAAGCGTTGGTGGGTTGGCGGATCCACCCGCAATCGACCACCGGACGGGTCTCGCGACAGCTGCGCTGGCAATACGATCAACTTTACATCAAGAGGCTCCTGGAATGCCTGAATGCCCGTTACCGCCGGATCCTGGGGGAATCCTGGCTCTATCGGGCATGGTGGCTGTATTACACAGGCCAGGACATGTCCGATCGCCGCTACATCGATATCGCCCGGCTCTGCGGCGTACGCCACCTTGCCGGCGCGAGCATGCTGGAGCGCCTGCTCAGCCACGGCGGCGGTCCGCGAACCGCCTTTTTTCTCAAGAAGTTCTGGTCGCGGCTCCGTCACGGCCGGGCCGGCGTGCATTGAGCCTGATCTCGTCCCTCGCCCATGAATCTCAAACGGAGCGTTTCGCTGCTGATCCCGTGCTATAACGCCGCCCGGCACCTGCCGGGCCTCGCGCAGCAAATCGCAGCCCAGACGTCAGTTTTCGCCGAAGTGATCTGTTACGATGACAAAAGCCAGGACGACACTGCCACGGTGGCGCGGGCTCTCGGCTTCGACGTCATCACCGGGCGCGAGAACCGCGGCGCGGCGTTCGCTCGAAACCGGTTGTTGGAAGCCGCCTCTGCACCGTGGGTCCATTTTCACGATGCGGATGACGGGTTGGACCCGCGATTTCTGGAGCGACTGAGTTCCTGTCTCGGTGAGGAGCGCACGGCCGTCATGTGCGCCGTCCGGAAGCGATGGAGCGGCGGCCGGGAACCGGACGTGGTTTACCGCCATCCGGAAGCCGGTACGCACACGGACTGGATCGCGTTTTTTATCCGGTATTTCGTGCATGTGAACGCGTTCATCTTTCCGCGTTCGGCCATCCTGCGCGCCGGTGGTTTTGCTGAAGATCTGCGGATTGCGGAAGATCGCGAATTTCTCGTGCGGGCAGCGGTGAGAGGCCTGCGATTCAGGTATGTGGATGAGGCGCTGGTCGACTGGGTGGTGCACCCGGACTCCACGCTGGGCCGCGCCGAAACGGAGACGCGGTGGCGGTTCGACGGCATCTTTCTGCGACGCTGTTACGATATCCTCGATGCTCCGCACCGGCGCATCCTGGGCGAACATGCGTTGCATCGCGGCTGGTGGCTCTGTTGGAACGGCGTCATACCCGGCGCCCGGGAAAACGTCGCGGTGGCCAACCTGTGCGGCGTGCGTCATGAGCCCGAGGCAAAGTTTGTGGGGCGAATCATGAGCCGCGTCCTGGGGACGCTGCCCTACTTCGTCCTGAAAAAGCGGTGGGCCAGCCTCGCCGCCCAATGGCGCGGCGCCGTCCCTGCGGGTGCTCCGGAGGGGTCTGAAACGCCGTGACGAATCAGATTTCGGATATGATGCGCAGGCTGTTCTTCGGCGGCTGGTACATTGTACTTTGGTCCGCGGCGCTTTTTCCCGCTGCCCCACGCTCATGGGCAGCCGGCCCGCTGGAAGTGAAATTTGATCGGAACGGCATCTCGTCGCTGGTCTGCAATGGACAGGAATTCCTCGGCCACGCCGGCAAAGAGTGGTTCGGCGAACCGGGGATGCTGGTCCTTTACGAAGGCGATCCGGCCCTGCATTACGACCGGCCCGGCGAAACTGCCCGGCCCGATCCTGCCACGCTGGCCCGGGTTTACCCGTGGGGCTCGGTCCAGGTGCGCTACGACGTTCATGCGTCGGACCTCGACATTTCCGTGGAGGTCCATAACGGGTCGACCCGGACGATGAGCAAGGTAGAGTGCGACCTCCTGTACCTTGAGTTTCCAGGCGATCGCACGCCGGACAAATGGGATAACACGAACCCGCCCAAAAATGACAACCGGAATGGCCCCACCATTCTGATCGCGGACTACGGCACCGGCAAGGTTGTGACGGTGGATCCGATGGCGTCCGTCCCAACCCTTACGCGATGGGGCTCTCGACAGGCACCCGGCCGGTACCAGCTTTCCGTGCAACGACCGGCGCCGCTTGCGCCCGGTGAAACCGTGCGGATGGCCAGCAGTTTGCGGTTCCGTTCGAGCGACACACCGGTGGATCAGGTCACCGATGACGTCGTCCGAGCGTTTCGCGAGCGCAATCCGCAGGAACTGGCCTGGCCCGATCGCCGGCCGATCGGTTCGCTGATCCTGGCGCGCGCCAACACCGGATGGCCAACAAACCCGCGCGGATGGTTCAACGACCGGAATATCAACGTCACCACGCCGGAGGGACGGGTCACGTTCTTCAACCGTTTGTTCGACCTCGCCAACGGCACCCTCGCCAACCTGCGGGCCACGAACGCGCAGGGAATCATCGTCTGGGACATCGAGGGCGAGCAATACCCGCAGGGTGAAGCGACCTACGCCGGCGATCCGCGCCTCGTGGCAAGACTCGCCCCCGAAATGGAACCGGTCGCCGATGACCTGTTCGCGAAATTCAGCGGCTCCCATTTTCGGACCGGCGTCTGCCTGCGTGCCGACGCCATCACGTTCCGGGCAAACGGCAGTTTTTATCAAAAGCCGTTCACCGACCGCGAACTGCTTCGCAAATCTCTCGATGCACGGATTACCTACGCCAGGTCCAGGTGGGGCTGTACCCTGTTTTACATCGATTCCTACGGCGGTTCACCGGCCTACCAGCCGGAGGTGTTGAAGGAACTTCATGAGAAGCACCCCGACGTGCTCCTGATTCCCGAATTCGAACAGACGCTTACCTATGCCTACGCCGCGCCTTACAAAGAGCTGCGCTCGATCGCCGGCTCCGCCGGCACCGCGATCAGCCCTTGGCGGGCCCAGGCCGTCTACCCTAAATGCTTTACCGTCATCAACACCGCAGACGGGCCGGTTGCCGGCAGGCGCGGCGAACTGGTAAAGGCCGTTCGTCGAGGCGATATTCTCCTTTATCGCGCGTGGTGGCGCGATCGCGATTTCAATACCCTCCGTTCCATTTTGGCGGAGGCAGGCCTCTCGGGACTTTGAAGAACCACTGCACGCGGCAGCGCAGGTACCTCACAAAGGCCGCAGATTGAAATTCTTCCGTATGGCGGGGGTGACCGGACGGGTGCGCAGCGCTTTGGAAACGGTCGCCCGAATTCCGATGCTCTTCGGATTCGGGCCCGTATTATTTTCTCCGGTCATCTTCACGTAAATGGCGCCCGGGAAAGGCACAACGCTGAGGGGACGTCCGATTGCGGCGAGGTAAGCCGCGATGGTGTGATGCCCGTGCCGGAGGGCAAAAGAGTTCTCCGCCGGTCCAGCCAAGTCCTCCGGCAGCTCCTCGCGCGCGAACCGGATGATGTGGGAACTCCCGCAGCGCAGGTGAAAATCGTTGTGCCACTCGAGCCAGCGGGAGCCTTCGTCGTAGCTGTAGCCGCTCCGGATCATCCACCCATGGCTCTGCGGGTGCGCCGCGGCGAGGGCCGCCAGATCGTGGTGCACCAAGTCATCAGCGTCAACGCCCATCACGAATCCCCCGCCCCGCTCGCGCACCGCCATCAGCCCCCGCCGGACTTTGGCGGCTTTATCCGCGATCTGCGCCTGCTTGTTCGGGGCTGGAGGAGGGAAACTCTCCCGGATGATCTCAAGGCCGGTATGCGAGGGCAACCCGGTGGGCACGTCTGTGCAGATCAGAAAGATACGGAACTCTCGTGAGGTTTGCTGGTCGAGAGAAGCCAGGGTCCGCCGGCAGAGCCGCGAGACGCGATCCCAATCGTGGGAAGCCGCGCGGCCCTTCAGTGGAACGATGAAGTAAAGCATGGGGAGGATATTTGCCGGGCGCGGGACAAATGCAATGCGCGTACCCCGGGGCGGCGCACTGGAGGTGCGGGTGCCGCGGCGGACGCTGGGCCCATTTGGGGCGGCTCGGTGGTCACTCCGGCAACTGCCTAAAGGCTCAGGCGTAATACAGTTATTATTAATTTTATGGAATTCATGACGATTATCTACGCAGCGGATCATCATTTGTCGTCATGCCCTTCAAAAAATATTTATCCATTCCTTTCCTGCTCGCCCTGGCGCTGCTCCTGCCCAACAAAGCAGCTCTCGCCCAGAGCACAGGATCTTCAACCACGACCGTCCCGCCCGGAACCCCCGGACCGGTCGCGATCCAACTGAACCAATACGGCTTAACTTCCCTGCAGGTGGGTGGCCGGGAGTGGCTCGGCCGGCGCTCCGGCAACACGCTCGTCGGTGACTTTTTCGTCGCTACCTGGAGAGGCAATAATTCATCCTCCAATTATGAGAGCCGCCTCACGGCCCAGTTAAACGGAACCACCACCAGCCAGACTTACCCGTGGGGATCCGCAACCTGCACCTACACCACAACGTACAATACGCTAAACTACGACATTTCGGTAACTAACACCGACCCGACGCCGTTCTCAAAACTCCAGCTGATCCTGGGTGACGTCATGTTTCCGAATGCGGTTACGCCGAAGGGCTGGGATGATACCGATCCACCCAACGCCGATAATTACAGCGCTCCCGCGGTGTTGATCGGTGATTACGGCACAGGCATCCTGGGCCTGGTCAACGACGACGTGAACACCCCGGAGGTGACGCAGTTCAGCTCGAAATACTGGGGCGGTTACCCGCTTCGGGTCACGACCGAAAAGCCCATCCCCTCGGGCGCAACCGTCACGTTTCATGTCAGCCTGCGGTGGGCTGCGGAAGGAAGCACCAAGCAGCAGATTGCGCCGGAACTCTGGGCCGCCTTCCAGGCAACTCGTGTCCAGGAGTTGAATTGGAAAGACCGGCGGCCCATCGGGTCGATTTTCCTGGCCACCGTTCAGCGCAACTACCCGACCAATCCGCGGGGCTGGTATAATGATCCGACGATTAACGTTTTCACGGCCGCCGGCCAGGCCAGCTTCAAGTCCCGCATCATGACAACGGCCGCGCAGGTCGTGGCAGAACTCAAATCCATGAACGCGCAGGGTTGCATCGTCTGGGACCTTGAGGGCGAGCAGTACCCCCAGGGCCTGGTGACCTTCATCGGGGACCCGACCCTGCTGCCAACCTTTGCGCCGGAAATGGATCCGATCGCCGATGGCTTTTTCAGCACGATCAAGAACGCCGGCTTCCGTGTCGGCGTCTGCCTGCGCTGCCAGCACCTCGTGCCCTTCTCCCAGGGCGGCTACGTCCAGGAGGAATACCCCGATAATCAATCGATCTTTAACGCCCTGGATCAGCGCATCACCTACGCCCAGCAGCGCTGGGGCTGCACCCTCTTCTATATCGACACCAACGGTGGCGTAAATGGGGTTTACGACGTCAGCATCTTCCAGCAATTGCAGGAAAAACATCCCGACGTGCTGCTGATTCCTGAAGAGAAGTACGATGCGTACTTTGCTTACACCGCGCCCTACTATGAACTTCGTCCGATGGGCACCAGCGCGGGCACGAGCGGCACTCCGGCAAGCGCCGTGGCGATCACCCCAGGGGCCTTTTCGGTGATCAACGTCGTCGATGGTGATTACGTCAACCGGCGCAACGAACTGCTCGCGGCAGTAACACGCGGCGACATCCTCCTTTACCGCACGTGGTATGCCAGCCCGGAGTTCGCCGCCGTGAAGAGCATCTACCAGCAGGCCACGGCAAACGGCGGACCCGTGGCGCAGGGAGACGTTTTCTCGGTGCATGCGGGCCAGGATACGGTGCTCGATGTCCTTACAAACGACTTCGACCAGATTGTCGGGCGCACGCCCCTGCAAATCATCAGCTACACCCAGCCGACGTCCGGTTCGGTCTACACCCAGAACGGGTCGCTTCACTACGTGGCGCCGCTCACACCACCCGCGAGCGGTTTGAACAGCTTCACCTTCAAGTATACCATTTCGGACAGTGTCAAGACCAGCACTGCGCCGGTAACGGTTAACGTGGGCCAGTAGCGGCGCCGGCACCGGGGCCTGACCCGTCACGTACTAACAACTAAAATGTCGAGGCCGGCGGTATTACCTACCGCCGGCCTTTTCTTTCTGGTACCGATCAGTCAGGGATGAGGGTCCGCGAAGCAATCAAGCTCATCGAAAACGATGGATGGTTTCTGGTGCGAACACGCGGCAGTCACCGGCAGTACAAGCATCCTCAGAAGCCCGGCTTGGTCACGATCGCGGGCAAACCGGGTGATGAGCTTGCTCCTGGTACAACGAATAGTATCCTCAAACAGGCAGGATTAAAATGAATCGGTATCTCGTCATCATCGAGCGGACCAGCAGCGGACTCTCGGCTTACTCGCCGGATTTGCCGGGCTGTGTGGCAACCGGAGCGACCAGGGAGGAGCTCGAACGGAAAATGCACGATGCGATCGAGTTTCACCTGGAAGGTTTGCGCCTCGAAGGTGAACCGGTTCCCTTGCCGCGGTCGGAGGCGACCTACTGCGAAGCAGGCTGAGATTAACGGGAACCGCGGCAAGCTTTGCCTGGGATTTACAGTCTTCCGCTCACCTCCTGCAGGACACGCCGCCACGCCTTCCAGGCTTGTTCGAAAGTCCAGCCGGGGCGCAGCGAAGGCTTCTCTCCCGGCGGCCATTGTTCGTACAGATTTTGAACATACCCGGCCAATGGACCGGCCGCGCCCGGCGGAAAGCACTCGCCGTAACCGCAAACGCGGATCTCACGGGCAATCGCGCCGTTTTCCGGTCCGATGAAGATTAACGGCCTCGGCAGACACATCAACAATCCCAACTTACTCGGCCAGAGCAGGCCTCGGGTGCAGGGTTTCTGGGTTACGAGCATCGCGTGCGCCTGAAGGAGAACGTCCGTCAGCCGGTCTTCGGGCGCGTACGGACGCCATTCCACCCGGGCCAGCTTGAGCTGCTCCGCCCGGCGCCGGGCCGGCTCCCAGGACGCACCGCCGCCCTGGAACGCAAGGGTGACCGGGCACCCGCGATCTTCCAGAATGCGTTGTGCGGCCATCGCGGTCTCCCAGTCGTGCGCCTGGCCGAGATTGCCGGAGTACAGCCAGGTAAACCCATCCCTGGACGGATACGCCAGCCGGCCCGGACCGGTCCGGTCCAGGCCGTGCAGCAGCCATGGACGGATGATTTCAGTGTCGATCCCGTACCGGCGCTTGAGGTGGTCCCGCATGTCTGCATCCAGACAGATCGTTCGGGTGGTGGCCCGGTAGCACGAACCCGTCGCCGTATGCAGAATGCTCCGGATGGGTGCGGGCACCGCGCCACCCAGCGCCAGCGCCAGCTCCGGGTAGAGATCGAGCGCCCAGTGAACGGATTTAGCCCGCTTGAGCGCGCAGAGTGCCGTGGCGACCAGCAGGATCGCTGGCGGCGATGACGTCGAGATCACGACGTCAGCCCGCCCGGCCAGCAGGCCCCGGCACAGGAGACGGCTCAAGGCCTTGAGCTCCCGCCCCGCGCGCGAATACCGGCTCTTGGCGCGAACCCGGTAATCCTGGCCGGAATCGATCATTACCACCTGATGACCTTCGCCCCGCAGCGCCGCCGCCAGATCCCCCACCAGCTTCGCCGTCGGCGAAGGGTCGGGTGGTTTGTACTGGTTAAGAATAAAGACGCGCATCCGGCACCGCTTCCCTGATCTCCTTGACGACTTCAGCCGGATTGCCTCGAACCAGGCAGTAAGGCGGAACCGGCGCGGTCACGATAGCACCGGCGGCAACGACCGCACCGGGCCCAACCGTGACGCCCGGTCCCACGAACGCGCCGGCCGCAATCCAACTCCCCGCCCGGATCTCGATCGGTTTGGTGACCAGGTCGAACGTTTCCCTGCGGTAGTCGTGGGAACCCGTGCATAAGTAGCACCGCTGCGAAAGGCAGACGTTCTCGTGCAGCGTCACCCTGGCCAGGCTGAGGATCCAGACCCCATCACCGATCCAGACATCGTCGCCCACCTCCAGCCGCCAGGGAAACGAGATTTTCACCTGCGACCGGACCACCACGCCCCGGCCGATCTTCGCACCGAAACACCTCAGCAGGGCAACCTTCAGGCCGGACGGAAAAGGCACCGGCGTCTCGAAAAAGGCGCACCGAACCAGCGCCCAGAGGGCTTCACGCCACCTCGGCATGCCGCGGTTGAATCCGGCGGTTGAAAACTTGCGCAGATTAATCATAGCGAAACGGCGCTTCGCCTCACCCGCGGTCGCGGCCCGCCCTGCCGCCGTCCCGGGCGCAGCGGAACCGGCGGGATTTGACCCCGAACGATTTTGCCTCTAAGCGTGTCACGCACAGGTCTTATATGTATGGATCGAACAGTATGTCCAATTAATCATAATATTACGAACTTGAAGCCGCGCACGGCCGATCCTGGCGCTTGAAATGGCCGAACTGCTGGAAAAATCAAGCTTTGGGCAGGGTCGAACCCTGAGAATTATAAAACGTTCCAGACAACGCAACGGCGAATGCTGAATCACCTCGATCGAATCTTTGCGCGTAAACCCGGTCTCGCCGGTTGGCTGCTGGCGTTGGTCGCGGGCTACGCCTGGGTACTGCTCCTGTGGCACTTGTCCGCCTTCTGGCGAGTCCTGGAGGACTACGAGTACGGGTGGGCCGTCCCGGTCCTGGTCCTCGCCCTGCTGTGGCGGCGGCGGCACCTGCCGGCACCCGAACCGAAGACGTCGGTCACGGCGTTTGCCGGTGTTTTCCTGGGCACGCTGCTGCTGCTCCCGTTGCGGATAATCCTCGACGCAAACCTGGATTGGCGGCCCGCCGTCTGGGCTTTGGCTGCAGTCGTGATCACGGTGACCCTGTGCGCGATCTATCTGGCGGGAGGCAAACCGTGGCTGGCAGCTTTGGCGTTCCCCGCCCTTTTTGTCCTTACCGGCGTTCCCTGGCTGGGCAGGTTGGAACTCCCCATCACTTCCGGTCTCATGCGGTTTGGAGCGTTTGTCGCGACGGAATTGTTGAACCTTATCGGCGTGGCCGCCTGCCAGCGCGGGAGCGTGGTCGAAACCGCGGCCGGCCTGATCGGGGTCGATGAGGCGTGCAGCGGGATTAAAAGCCTGCAAACCATGGTTGCCGTAGGGCTCTTTCTTTCCGATTTTACCGCTTGGCGTGGGCCCAGGCGTTTCCTGATCGTGCTCATCGGTGCGGTGCTGGCGACGGCGGCGAACCTTGGCCGGTTGGTCCTGCTCGCCTGGGTGGGCAGCCAGGGAGGTTCCGGCGGTGTGGAACGGTGGCATGACCCGGCGGGCGCCGTGGCATTTGCCGCGGCGTGCCTCGCGCTGGTGGCCATCGTACGCAAGCTGCCCGCGGCGCCGCCCGCCCCGCCGCCGGCGGTGCATCCGAGGCCGGCGATAGCCGCTTCCCGCCCTTCGTGGGCGTTCCCCGGCCTGGTTCTTTGCGTCCTCTGGCTGGGCGGGGCCGAACTGGTGCGTCTTTACTGGTTTCAGCCCCGCCAAGTCTCGGCCGGGGCACGCTGGACGGCGGTCTGGCCGGAACCTTTCAACGGGGCAGGTTTAAAAGTGCTGCGCGTCTCGGACGCCGTCCGCAACCAATTGCAATGCGATACCGGAAAGGCGGTGCGCTGGTCCGACCGGCCCGGTACGGAATGGATCGGTTACTTTTTCGAATGGCGCCCCGGTTTGCACGCCTACTTCGCACGCTCGCAGCACTCCCCGGAAATCTGCCTGCCTGCGACCGGCCGGCGCCTGCACAAGGACCTGGGATTCTTCGACATCAAAGCGCCCGGGCACCTGATCCAGGTTCACCACCTCCTGTTTGAAGACGACTCGGGCCCGTTGAACGTCTTCTTTATCGTGGACGGCTCGGCGGTCCGCGACAACGTCGAGCAGCGGCAGGCCGGTTCCGTCACCGGCCGGCTCCGCAGCGTCTGGGAACGGCACAAAGAGGCTGATCGCCGGTCCCTGGAGTTAATCGCGGCCGGTTACCTGACCCCGCAGTCTGCTCGAGAGGAAGCGCAACGCTGGCTGACGCAGATCATCCGTCCGGAAAACGGGCCGGTGACCCTGTAAACGCCTGGCTCTGATCAGAAATTATCACTTTTCAGTTTATAGGGTAGCGAACTCTTGTGAATGGAGCCATCCGTTAAAATTCTGACCTCGGCGGCACCGCCAACAATTCAAATCCATATGAAATTTTTAATTAATTTTGCATTAATGAGTGCTATTATCCGCACGGTTGATAGCATTGGGGGTTGTAAAGTGGGTTCAGCACCCATATGAAAATCGGAAAAGCATGAAAAAACTATGGATAATGTGCTTGGGCGCGGGATTGGGCTTGGCCAGTCTTACCGCTCAAGCCAGCATAACGCTCGATTGGAATGATCAACCGCAAGGTACGTTGAGCCGCACGAACCAGAATACTTATCAGGGTTCATTCACGGCCTCAGACGGCGGCGCCGTAGACGCCACCGTGCAGTTGTCGGGCAACGTCACGGCGTTTCGCTCCGGACCTACGCACTTACAGACGCCGGCGGTCACCAACACCATCTTTGATGGAGGGTTGCCGTCCGGAAACTCAAACCTGGCCATCGTAGCGAATTTCAACAGGCCAGGCGTGAGTGCGACGCCGGGCACAGTAGAAGTCACGCTCGACTTTGCCGGGTACAAACAAGGGGTCAAAAATGTCACGTTTGATTTATTCGACGTGGATGCCCGTGACCGTGCCAATTTCGTGGACCAGATCCAGTTTATCACTCCGGGCGTCGCCCTGACGGCCGGTGCGGACAACACGGTCACGGGCAGCACGGTCACCGGTACGGGTCCTTCACCGAATCACGGTCCGGACAGCGGTGCCGGTAACGTGCGCGTCGCGTACGGTTACCTGCCGCTGCATCAGATCGTGTTCGATTTTACCAGCCCGACGCCTAACAGGGCCCTGCACGGGTTCGCCATCAGCAACCTCTCATTCGCGCCGGTGCCGGAGGCCAGCCAGCTTGCAATCGGCTTGGCGGCATGCGCGTTCGGGGCGCTTTGGCTCCGCAAGGCGGATCAGCGCAGGACGGCCGGTATTGCCTGATCTGAAAGGCACGGACTTTGACCAACCATTAGCCAGGTCTGCACCCTCGAAGGTGAGGCCCACTTTCGGGGGTGCACTGTCTTGAACGTTCGAAAAAATGACTTGGCCTCAAGCGGCTGCACTCCTCTTTCTGAGCCTTACACCGGTTCACGGCGGTTTGCTGGATCAGTTTCGCGTGTGGCAAAGCCAGCAATCCACGCGTACCGCGGCCCAGGCGCTTAAGGATAATAAGCTCGACGAGGCGACGGTCGCAGTCCGCCGGGCGATCCAACTCGATCCGAATAATGCCGAAGCCATCGATCTGATGGCGCAGCTCAGCGCGTTGGTGTCGCCGGAGGAAGCGGTGAAATGGCGCGAGCGGATGACGAAGCTTGCGCCGCAATCTCCGGAGGCGTGGTTAAGCCTGGCCGAAGCCGCGATGAACGCCCGGCAATACCAAGCGGCCGGCAGCGCGCTCGACCGCGTGCCCGGGCCGGCCCGCTCCCTTCGCTTTTACCGTGATGCGGGTGTGCTGGCCCTGGCGATGAACAACCGGTCTGAGGCGGATGATTTTTTCCGGCGGGCCGCGGCCGCGCCGGGAGCAACCAATGCGGACCGTCTAAACCTCGACGCGCTCGACCTCTCCTCCGGCCAACCTGACCGCGTTTCGTCCGCCAAGGCCGGTCTTACGGCCCTGGCCACCGATCCGTCCGTCGCGGAAAAATGCCACCGCCTGCTGGCCACCTTCGAGATTTCGAACCACGATTTTACCGGGGCCGAGCCGCATGTGGACTATTTGCTCCAGCTGCCGCAGGTCCGGTTTGAGGATGTGCTCATCGCGCTGGATCTGTTTCTGCAAACGGACCGAACCAGGTTCGACCAACTGCTGCATAACTGCGTCGTCCGCTTCCAGGACGAACCGTTGCCGGCTTCCGAGGTGGTGCGCTGGTTGAATGCAAAAAATCTGCCGGCCGAAGCTCACAGCGTCGTTTCCAAGGTGACCCCGCACGTGGCAAATGATCCGGGGTTCAAAGCGATCCTGGCGGACACCTTCGTGCGCCAGAAGGATTGGGCAGGTCTCCAGGAGTGGACCAAGGCCCCGGACTGGGGCACAAATGAATACCTGCGGGTTGCCTACAACCTTAAGGCGCGCCGTGAACTGGGCAACCTGGTGCTTTCAGAAGCGCTGAATGCGTGGCGCGAAAGCCTGGCCCGGGCCGGACAGCAGGCGGAATGCGTATCGGTCCTCTTCCACCTGGCCATGGAGTGGGGTTGGCAAACCGAGGCTGAAAGCGCGCTCTGGGCCGCGGCGGATGCTTCCTCCGATCGGCGTGAGGCGCTGGCGGCGCTCTGGCGCTGGTATGGCCGGAAGCAAAATACCCAGGGGCTGTTCCGCGTAGCCAACCGGCTTCTGGAGCTCGATTTCAACGATCGCGCCGTCAAGAACAATGTCGTGATGCTCGGTTCTCTCCTCGGCATCAAGAACGGGTCATTCCTGGATTGGGCCCGGGACAACTGGGAGAATGACCGGGGCAACCACCCGCAGTTCGGCACCACGTACGCTTTCACGCTTTTTCAAAAAGGCGATCTCGACGACGCCGCCCGGGTGCTTGCACAAATCAACCCGGACGTCCTGAACAACCCGGATGACGCCTTGTACGCCGGCATCATCAAAGCTGCCCTGGGCCAGCAGGAAGACGCCAGGAAACTTTTGGAAGCGGCTTCACGGGGCGCGCTCTTGCCTGAAGAAAAAGATTTGTTGATGAAAAGCCGCTTATCTTTAGCGGCAGGAGCGCCTTTGCACTCCGGGCGACGGTAAACGGAGCGCTGCGGACGGCCGTTATGCAAATAAGAGAGGGCTACGAGATCGAAATTCGCCCCCGCCAAAACTGGCTGAAGGTGGATTGGGAAAGCCTGGTGGAATTCCGGGACCTTTTCCTGTTGCTGGTCCGGCGGGATTTCGTGGTGAAATACAAGCAGACGTTACTGGGACCGCTCTGGTTCGTGATTCAGCCGCTGCTGACTACCCTGGTGTTCACCGTAATTTTCGGCGGCGTGGCTAAAATATCGACGGAGGGCATTCCTCCCATGGCTTTTTACCTCAGCGGCTTGACGGTATGGGCCTATTTTTCCCAGTGCGTCAATACTAACGCGACCACGTTTCTCACCAACGCCAACCTGTTCTCGAAAGTGTTTTTCCCGCGGCTGATTGTGCCATTAAGCACGACGGTGTCCACTCTGTTTGCCCTCGCGGTTCAACTCGTCAGCCTGATCGCGTTTATCACCTATTTCAAAGTCAACGGCGCGCCGGTCTACCCGACCGCACTTGCAATCGTCACCGTGCCTTTGGTGATCTTCCAATCGGCAGTCCTGGCGCTCGGCTTCGGCCTGCTGTTTGCATCGTTCACGGCGAAATACCAGGATCTCGTTCATCTCATCGGCTTCGGCCTGCAGATCTGGATGTACGCAAGCCCGATCATCTATCCCGCCTCGAAAATCCCGGCCAGGTACGCCTGGCTGATCTGGGTAAATCCGGTAGCGCCCGTCATCGAGAATTTCCGCGCAGGCTTTCTCGGTACCCCATTCATGCCGGCCCCGGTCACCGTCTGGTCCATCATTCTGACCGGATCGATCTTCTTTGCCGGCCTGTTCCAGTACCAGCGGGCCGAGCGCACCTTCATCGACACGATATAAAATGCCACCGCAGAAAATGCCACAAATGGAAGACGGGTGTCGGGTGTCGGGTGTCGAGTTCGGAGTTCGGAGTTCGGAGTTCGGAGCGGCTTCGCCCCACGGGTCCTTAATCTGTGTCAATCTGTGTAATCTGTGGATGCTTCCTCTTTTCTGCGTCCTCTGCGTGTTCTGCGGATGATTCGGTCTTCCCACCGTGTGAACGTGACCCTCGGGGTAGATCGGACCCGCTTCTACGATGCCTCCGAACTCCGAACGCCGAGCCCCGAACTCTTCCCCTTCCCGCCGCGGCTCTCCGTGTGACCGGCACTCGACACTCGACACTCGACACCCGTCTTCAATTTGTGGCATTTTAAATGAATGTTCTCGTCGATAACGGTTTACCCGAACTGACGAACCTGGGTGACCTGGCGATGTTAATGGCGGCGTGTCGCGGGATTCGCCGGAGGTGGCCCGGCGCGAGGATTTTTACGTTCGCCACCAGTCCCGAGCGCCTGAAGGCGACGTTGCCTGACGTGGCGGCCGTGGACCCGGTCGGCCGGGAATTATGGTCGCAAGCGGCCGCCCTGGGCTGGCTGGTGGAGACCAAGGTGCCCCGGCTGCAAGGCCCGGCGCGCGTCTACCGCAGGCTGACGGGCCGGCCTTCACTTGCACCCTTGATCGAACTCGGGGCGCGCAGCGATAAACCGCGCGAAGGCGCGGTCTCGGCGTTTCTGCATTTCCTCCGCGAAGTCGACCTTTACTTCTGGGCCGGGGGCGGCTACCTGGCCGATCCGTTCGGATCATTGGCCACCAAACTGGCCAATACGCTTGAGGCGCTGTCCGGGCGCAAGGTGCCGGCAGCAGCTTTCGGGCTGGGCATCGGCCCGCTTCACCGGCCGCGCATCCTCAGGACCGTACGTGCAACGATGCGCAATCTTTGCGCGATCGGGGTTCGGGAAGGAAGTTCACTGCAACTGCTGCAAGGTTGGTCACTGGATGGAGCTGACCTGTGTCTGACCGGAGACGATGCCGTTGCCGGGGCATTTGCCGAGCGACGGCCGGCACTCGGGGATGCGCTTGGGGTCAGCATCCGGCTCGAGTACTACTCCGAGCTCGCCGCCCGGCACTTGGCGGTGATCAAGGAGGTGGCACATGAATTCTGCGTCCGGCAAGGCGCCGGGATGACCTCGATTCCGATCGCGCCGGGCGACTTCGCACCCAACGCGAGGTTGCGCGCCGGTGCCGTGCCCTTCGAGGCGCCCGCATTCGAACTCGGGGCGGTTTACGCGGCGATCCGCCGTTGCCGGGTGGTGATCACCGCTTCTTACCATGCGGCCGTCTTTGCGCTCTCGATGGGAATTCCCGCCATCGGACTGGCCGGCAGCGAATACTACGTCCAGAAATTCCGGGGACTGCAGAAACAATTCGGGGGTATCCCGCGGCTGATCTTGTGCCGGGCGCAAACGCCGGTCGACGCGTTCCGGGATGAACTTCGCGAAGCGCTCACGGGCTTTTGGTCAGATGCGCCCCGGGTTCGTCCAAGCCTTCTGGCGGGCGCGGCGGCACAGGTTGCCATCAACGACGCGTTTCGTGAGCGCGTATTTGACCGGTTGGAGGCGCAATTCCGGTAAGGCCACTGCGCGGTGCGCTGCATCGCGTAGAGCATTCGCCGGATGGTGACCACGATGGGATCAATTCAAGGCAGGATAGCAAAGGTAACGATCGGGATTCCCGTTTACAATTGTGAACGGTGGATCGCGGACACAATTCGCGCCGCGCTGGCGCAGACGTGGGAACACAAGGAAATCATCGTGGTGGATGACGGTTCATCCGACGCCACCCCGGAACTCTGCCGTGAGTTCGGCGACCGGATCCGGTTTGTAGCCCAGGGACGCCGCGGCGGCAACGCGGCACGCAACCATGCATTGCGTCTGGCCTCAGGCGATTGGGTGCAATTTCTGGATGCGGACGATTCACTGCCGCCGGAGAAAATCGCCATCCAGTTGGGTGCAAAAGCGGCCGCCGGCCGCGACGTGATCTGCAGCCCGGTGATCTTCGAAAAGTGGCACGGCGACCGGCTCGTCCGGCGCGGCGCGCAGCAAATTGCGCAGCCCGTCGATTGGAAAGCGGAATGGCTTCGCTGGAATCTCCCGCAGACCGGTGGCTGCCTCTGGTCCCGAGAGGCGCTTCTGGATATCGGGGGCTGGAATGAGGATTATCGCTTCAACCAGGAATACGAGCTTTATTTTCGTGCGCTGCGGGCGGGATTGAACTTCGCCCTGGTGGACGGGCCGCGCGCGATCTACCGGCTCTGGTCCGAAAACACGGTTTGCAGAAGGGATAAGTCCGGCGTCGTGCTCGGCAAGACCCGGCTGATCCACGCCTTCCTTGACTGGCTGGCAACGGCGGCGCCCGACGACCTCCCCCATTATCGGCGCCTGGCCGGAGTTGCGTGCTTCGAAATGGCGCGCACGCTCGCCGCCCAGGATCTCGTGCTGGCGCGGAACTTTTTCCTGGATCGACGACGGGAAGGGTTGATCACCCTGGACGGGCCGGCTGCACCGTGGAAGTACCGGTTTACGCTTCGTGTGCTTGGCTTTGCTGCTGCCGAAAAGCTCGCCCGCCTCACGCGACGCAACACGGCCGCTGCAGCGGCCTGATTTCCCAATGACGACCCCGATGAGCAAGGCGATTTCATTGCTGATTCCCTGCTACAATGCAGCCGCATTTCTGCCGGGACTTTTTGACCGGATCAATCGCCAGACCACCCCGTTCAACGAGGTGATCGTCTACGACGACCATAGCAGCGACAAGTCGGCAGAACTTGCCGGGCGATTTGGGGCCAGGGTGCTTCGAGGCTCGAGGACGCGCGGCCCGGGGTTCGCCCGCAATCGCCTGCTGGAGGCCGCCACCTCGCCGTGGGTGCATTACCATGACGCCGACGATTGGCTCTCCTCCCGTTTCGTGGAACGAATGAGCGACGCCCTGCTTTCGCCCGATCACGGGGCGGCTTGCGCCCTGCGGGTCGTATACCTGGACGGCTCGGAACCTGATTCGGTCCTGCGCTTTCCGGAGGTGGCGACCACGGACAACCTGGTGGCGCTGATGATCAGGCAATTCATCCACCTCGATGCGCTCGTGTTCCCCAAACATCTGATCAAGGCTGCGGGTGGCTTCGTCGACCAGATGCGCTTCAGCGAGGACCGCGATTTGCTGGCCCGCATCGCGGAAACGTCCGTCCGTTTCGGCTACATCGATGAACCGCTTGCAACCTGGACCAAACACGCGAGATCACTGACGCGGTCCCGCCCGACGCTGGCGCAGGCGCCTTACCGGCGCTGGTACCTGCATCGCTGTTACCATAAACTCAGCCGGCGGCACCGTAAAACCATCGGTAACCAGGCGCTTTACGTTGCCTGGATGTTTTATTTCGACGCCGCCGGACCCGAAGCCGACGCGTACCGGCGTGAGGCGCGCCGCTGGATCTATTTGGCGCGCCTTTGCAACCAGCGATACGAATCCTGCCGCTCTCTGCCGGAACGCCTCGTTGGCCGCTTTCTCGGACCGGAAGTGGTCTTTCGGGCGCGACGGTGGTATGCAAAGAGACGGGCTCGGCTCCTCGCCGCCGGAGGCTGAATCGAGATGCGAATTGCCTTTATCGTCGGCCCGTTTCCGGTCTTGTCCGAAACGTTTATTCTCAATCAGATCACCGGGTTGCTTGATCGCGGCCATGAGGTGGACATCTTCGCCCTGGCCCGGCCCCCGGCAGGTTCGGTTCATCCGGACTTCGAACGTTACCGTCTCCATGAGCGGACCTGTTACGTGGAGGCAACCCCGGACCGGGTACGCCGGTTGGCCGTTGCCGCGCAAACCGCGGTTCGCGCGTTGCGAACCCGGCGGCTCCGGCCCTTCCGGGCCCTGAACCCCCTCCGGTTTGGGCGCGATGCCCTGAGCCTGTCGCAGTTCACCAGTTTCGGCCCCTTTATCGGCCGGCCGGAGTATGACGTGATCCACAGTCACTTCGGGCCGTCAGGCCTTTTTGCGCAGCTTTTGCGCAGCGTTGACGCACTTCGCGGTCCGCTTATCACGACTTTTCACGGCTATGATATCTCTTCATACCTCCATGAACGCGGCCATTCCATCTACGCCGGCCTCTTCCGGTACGGCGATGCGTTCACCTGTTCCAGCCTCTACATCCGAAACCGGTTGGTGGCGGCCGGTTGCGACGCCCGGAAACTCGTCCGCTTCAAGCTCGGGACGGACCTCGCCAAGTTCCCGTTTCGGGAACGCCGGCCGACGGCGGATGGTCCGTTGCGTATTCTGACGGTGGCGCGGCTCACCGAGAAAAAAGGGTTTGAATACGCCATTCCGGCGGTGGCAAAAATCCTGCCCGCCTTCCCCAACGTGCGATACGATATCGTGGGCGACGGCCACCTGAGGGGGCGCCTTGCTCAGCTGATCCAAGAGCTGGGAGCCGGCGCCAGCATCCGGTTGCTCGGCTGGAAAAACGAGGCGGAGGTTCGTCAGATCTTCGCCGATTCGCACCTGTTCCTCCTCGCCAGCGTGGAAGGCCCGAATGGCGACGTTGAAGGCCAGGGCATGGTCTTGCAGGAAGCCCAGGCCATGGGTTTGCCGGTGATCTGTACCCGGCACAACGGCTTTCCCGAAAGCATCCTGGACGGGCGCTCCGGTTTTCTGGCGCCCGAACGTGACAGCGACGCGCTCGCCGCCACCTTGCACCACGCCATCTCGCAGCCTGAACGCTGGCCCGAACTTGGCCGGGCAGGACGGGAATACGTGGAGCGGGAGTATGACCTGCAAGAGCGAAACGACGCGCTGGTGGAGCTTTACCGGAGCCTGCAAGAAGCCGCGCCGGGCCGCGCCACTGAGCGCATCTGCCTGAAATAAGCACGCGTCTGCCCTTCGCGGTATTCCTTGTGATCCTTCACGCTGTGGATGATGGCGTAACCGCGTCGCCCCAGTTCCTCCGGAGCGGCCAGCAGGCCCAGGTGCTTCACCCCAAAAACCTCGCGTTCAGCTTCGTTCTGTTGAATGCAAAAGCCGACGGCCTGAACGCAGAGCGACAGGACCGTATCTTCCCCTAACGGGGTTTTCAACCAGAGCAGCGGGTCATCCAGAAGCCCCTCCGTTTCGAGAGCCCGGACGGCCCGCATCGACATGGCATACCCGCCACCTGAGCAGTGTTCGCCCAAGCGATACCCATTGAGCAAGGCGCGCCGGATGACGTTGCGGATGCGCCCGTACCGGCCCAGAAAACCCACCTGCAACGCCGTTCCCCCAAGCGGGGTCCGCCGCCAGACGGCCCACTGCCGCAAAAGCTTTTCAAGGGCCGGGGCTGATGAACTCTCCCGGTCCGAAGCGGGACTAAACTGGTAAGCGCCCATGATCCCCATCTCCCGCCGCCGTTGAAATGCCTCCAGAACGCGTTCGGAAAACGCGTCAATCACCAGGGAGTCGGTGTCCAGCTTGACGACGAAGTCGTGATCATCCGGAAGCCCCACCACGGTTTGGAGGGCCGCCAGGGTCCCGGCCGCCGCCCCTGAACCCCAGCCGCTGCCCCGCCCCCTTCGAGGGTTCGTGGTCACCACGCGAGGGTAATCGGCCTCACCGGCAATTTCACGGTCCAGATCCCGGGCGCCAGCATGGTCATCCACCAAAACCAACGTAAAATTCCCGGCCTCATACGCCTGCAGCGAATCCAGCAGGTCGCGAGCCCGGACGATTTCCTCCGTTGCCGGGCCTACCGGGAGAATGACCGCGAATCGGGCGTCCATGGCGGGGTGCGTTTCCGGGGTTCACGCGAGAACGAACGCAGCCCTCCCTTCCTTTGTTGTGTATGATCTTTCAAGCCGTGGCCGGTGCGGTGCCCTCGCTCGAGCGGGCGTTCCGGGGTGCCGGGCCTCCCCCGTTGCCCGGCGGCAATCGGTTCGCCGTCTCCATCGAAACCATCCAACCTGGAACTTGCCGTTTCAGCCGGCCGGCTCATACCTCGTGCTCCTTGCAAACCGCCATTTCGTCCTGCAGAACTGTTTTCACGGCAAGACGCCTAACCCGTGTGCCAACAATTTTGCAGAACGTTTCACTAAAGGATCGAGGTGCTTCGGCAGCTTCCCGGCATCATATTCAAACGCATCCGAATTCTGTTGTTTCAGGCCGGCGGAGGCCTGCAGCTTTTCACGCCAGACGGCCGCCCGGGCATGCTCCCAGCCGGTGAAGCCGCCCGCCACCGATTTGAGCCGCGTCTGCAGTCGTAGCTGCGTCTGTTCCGGCGATCGGTATTTGTAGTGCTTGTAAAGCAGGCGCTTCGGGTAAACCGGGCCCATATTCAGCGGCCAACCCGTGTTCGCCGGCCAGACCAACCGCTCGCGGTCCCGGAAAAATCGAGGTTCCGAGTTGTTGACGGAGTAATACGTGAGCCGGCCGAGGTCCGCCTCCGGCACCTCCGGCCGCAACTGGTAGTCGGGAGCGACATCTTTTTCAGTCAGATAGAACTCGACGGCAATCCCCCAGACGACGTGGTAGGGCCACGGCACCCGGGACAGGAACCGCCTCGGGTCTTCCACATAGAACTCGTCCGCATCCAGGTGACACCACCAGTCGCCCGAACGCGATCCGTCCCGAAAGGCGTTAAAGACCTCCGCACGCAGACTTTCCTGGAAGACCTTGCCGTCCTGCTTCCAGGGGACGATCTTTTCGCCGGCCATACTGCAGGCGATGTCCCACGTGTTATCGTCGCTCTGGCCGTCGTAGACGATAATCCGGTCAGCCCACTCGGAGGCAGCCTGTAGACCGGCGCGCAGGATATCGCCTTCGTTTTTGACGACGCAGATGCAATGGATCTTAAAATTGCGAGACATCAGTCAGGGAAGCGCTGTAACCGGATGCGGCAGGTTCGGTCTCATTGGCTATAATGCGTAGAACAGGTAATCAAAGCGGGCATCCAGTCAAAAAATATCCGCGGTCATCATCGCGCGTGCCGCGCGTGCTTGAAGCCTCTCATTTTTGTAATTTTTGCACTTGTGAAATTTGTAATGTTTCATTATAGGCGCTGACGCATGCCTGTTATTTCGGTCGTTATCCCGACGCACAACCGGTGCCACCTCCTGGCACGCGCTTTGGATTCGCTCCCGCCAAGGCCGGACGGCCTGCTCGAGGTCATCGTGGTCGATGACGGTTCCACCGATGACACCGAATCAGTCGTGCGTAAGAGCGGGCGAGAGGTGACCTTCCTTCAGCAGGCGCAAGCCGGCCCGGGCGCCGCGCGTAACCTCGGCCTGGACGCGACTTCCGGCGAGTATGTGGCTTTTCTGGACAGCGACGACGTCTGGCTGCCGTGGACCTTTTCAGTTTACCGGCAGGTTTTAGGGCAGTACCCGGGCGCCGGTTTTATCGCCGGCTCTCCTTTCTGGTTTACCGATGACTCGGAAATCGCCGTTGCCGCCGTTGCAGCGGCAGGTGAACTCGACGCACGCTTTTTCCCCGATTACTTCGCCTCGGCGACGCACCCGATCTGGCTGGGGGCCTCGTGCCTGCTCGTCCGCCGGCATCGCCGGCCGCGCTTTGAACCAAGCCACATGAACGCCGAAGACCTCGATTTCGCGCTCCATTTCGGCGCAGAACCGGGTTTTGTCTGGATCCGGCACCCGCGCACCTTCGGCTACCGGCGTCACGGCCCCAGCGCGGTGGGGAACTTTACGCGGACCCTGCAGGGGATCAATCACCTGGTGGACGAAGAACGGCGCGGGCGTTACCCCGGAGGTAATGCTCGCCGCCGGGAACGGCTCGCTTTGATTACCCGAGCCGTGCGGCCACCGGTCGTCGAAGGCCTGAAACGCGGCCAATGGCGGCAGGCCTGGCACCTTTATCGTCGAACCTTCGGATGGCACCTGGCGTTGCGACGCTGGAAATTTTTGCTGGCCTGCCCGGCGCTGCCGCTGCTTTCCACCAGCGCCGGAATGGGAAAAACCGCCGGCGAAACAACCCAACCGAGCTACGGATGAGCGAAGCTGCTGACGACCAATCGCCGGCGCAAGCCCGAGCGCGGGTTTCGGCCGTGATTCCCACCAGGAACCGCAAGGAACTGCTGCGCCGGGTATTACACGCCTTGCAGGCACAGACCGTCCGCTCGGAAATCATCTGCGTCGATGACGGTTCGACCGATGGCACAGCCGCGATGCTGGGCGCCGAGTTCCCGCAGGTCAGGACGTTGCGCCGGGAAGTAAGTCGCGGACCGGCCGCCGCCCGCAACGCCGGCGCGAGGGCCGCCACCGGCGAATTTCTTCTGACCCTGGACGATGACTGCGTCCTCACGACCACCGACGCCATCGAACGGACCCTGGAACTGTTTGACCGCCCGGAGATTGCCGGGGTTACGCTGCCGTTCGTAAACGTCCGGCTGGACCGCCGGATCACGACGGCTGCACCGCAGGCCGGCGGCACTTTTGTGACCACGGACTATTACGCCGGCATGGTCATCCTCCGGCGCGACAACTTCCTGCAGGCGGGCGGGTATCGGGAACCGTTTTTCATGCACCACGAGGAAGCTGATCTCGCCATCCGCCTGCTGGACAAACGGCGCTTTATCCGGAACGGGTTTCAGGCTCTGATCGACCATCACGAATCGCCGGTGCGAGACCGGCTGAAGCTCTGGCGGCTCGGCGCGCAGAACGCCGTTCTCTTTGCGATCTACAATGTGCCCTGGCCGTGGTTCCCGATTCACCTCGGATCGACCATCGTCAAAACACTCGTTTACGCCTGGCGTCGCGACGGCGCGGTTCCCGTGGTGCAAGGCTTTTGTGCGGCCATCCCGATCGCGCGGCGGACCCTCGGGCTGCGGGCCCCGGTTAGGAGCCGGACTTACCTCGCCTTCCGCACCCTTAAGAACGGCGGGCACCTACCCCTGGATTGCATGCAGGAGTTGTTAGGCCATGGTTGATCTCGCGTTTGCCGCTACCAACCCTTGTCACCTCTACCCGCTCGCGCAGGCGACGACGGCGCTCGGGGTTCACACGACGTTCTACAGCGGCTATCCCGCGTGGCGGCTGGAGGAACCGCACCCCACCCGCCTGCGGACTCACAGCCTGCGAACCGTTGTCACTTACGGGCTCCTGCGGATACCCGAACGTTTCCGGCCGCGTGCCCGGACCCTTTTTGTGTGGCAGGACCGGCATTTCGATCGGTGGGTGGCCGGCGCGCTGGCCAGACACCATTTCGTGCACGCTATCCCGGGCCAGGCCGGGGAGATCTTCCGCCGGGCCAAAACCCTCGGGGTCACGACGGTGCTGAATCATGCCACGGGCCCGTCGCGCCATTGGGTGCAGGTCATGCGCCGGGAGTACGAAAAGGCGGGACTCTCCATCGAGCGAGCGACCGTTTACGACGCTGCTTTCCGGCGCCGGGAGGAGGAAGAGTATGCCCTGGCCGATCGGCACTGCGCGGCTTCAACCGTCGTGCGCGATCAACTCGTCGCATTCGGCGTCCGGCCGGAACGGATCTGGGTTGTGCCTTACGGCGCGGCCCCCGACGTCTTCTTTCCGGCTTCGGATGAGGGCAGCCCCGGCACGTTCCGGATCCTTTTCGCCGGCCAGGTCAGTTTGCGCAAGGACCTTGGCACCCTGCTCCGCGCTTTGGAAAAGGTTGGGCGGCCGGACTGGGCGCTTGATGTTTTCGGAGGCGTCGGTGACGAGGTTAAAGCCGAGCTTGCCGGCTATCGCGGCGCTACCCCGCTGACGGTTCACGGGCCGGTGAGCCAGCGACGGTTGGCGGACGAGATGAGGCGATCCTCGGTCCTGGTGTTGCCTTCTCTGGAAGAGGGGTTCGGCCTGGTGGTAGTTCAGGCATTAGCCTGCGGAACACCGTGCGTGGTGAGTGATGCCGTGGGCGCCAGAGATTTGATCGATATAAGGATAAACGGTTCCGTATTTCCGGCCAGGGCCCCAGACGCGTTAGCGGTGGAGCTCGAGTTCTGGGCCGGCCAACCAACACGAGTAGACGGCGATTATTCCTGGACCGGTCCGGCCAGGGCCCTTTACCGCCTCTCCGAGCACGCGCTCGGCAGTTCGGTCGCTTCGGTATCAGCCTCATAGGAGCCTCATGATTGACGGAACGAAACTTGTTTCCCGCCCGAATGGCGAAGCTACCGTTTGCTGGCTGGCGGGCCTCTTCCTCTCGTACTTCATGCTTTTCGGCGAGACGTCCACCGAGGTCGCCTCCCACGGCGCCCTGTGCCTGGCCGGCACCTTCGCCGTGGCGACAGGCTTCGAAACCGTGCGCAATTGGAAAGCCCTCCTCCGGCCTGATATTGTTGCGTTGCTGGCGCTGTACGGCCTGACTTTCTTTGAGTTCCTCCTGCCCCAGCCGGAGGTAAACGAAATGGTTCACGCCAAATCGATGCACACCGCGTGCGCCCTGGCGTTTCTGGCTTTCGGATCCATGGTGGTGGGCCGGCACTTCGCACCGCGCGCCCCGAAATTCCTGGAAGACCTGGTCCAGAGGCCGACGCCGCCGCGGGTCCTGCTTACCGTCTTCTGGCTCAGCTTTTTCCTGGGCACCTTCTACATGCTGCTGGCCGTCAATTTCAACGTCCTCAAGATGATCGACGCGATGATGGGACCGCGCTTCACCCAGCCTTGGGGCCGTGGACGGTACGGAGACGCTCGCGCCCTCCTCAATGAACTGGGCGCCATGGTCAACCTGGTGCCGCCCGTCGCCGGGTTGATCCTGTCCAATCGGGAAAAATACCGGCCCTTGACCTGGATGGCGGTGGCGCTCGTTTACGCGTTTTGCCTGTTCATGGGCCTCGCCGGCTCAACCCGCAACGTGCTGGCCGCCTACCTCATCACCTTTCTGATCGCTTACAGCCTTAGCCTCACCCGCAAACGGATCCTGGAATTCGGCCTTCTATGCGTGTGCGCCGCCGCCGGCTTTTTCGTCTCTTCAAAAATTATGCTCGAGACCCGCACGGTGGGTTTGAAAGGTTACCTCAGGATGCGATCCGAGGCGCGGGCCATGCCGAAGCTCAGCGTTGGGGTTTCTGAGACTGAGAGCTTTTTCGTGGACCTCAACCTGGTTAACGTGGCCCAGTTGGCGGAGGTTTTTCCGTCCGCGCACGACTTTCTGGGCTTGGAAGTGCCATACGTCGCCCTCACCCACCCCATCCCGCGGGCCCTCTGGCCGGGCAAGCCGGAAGGGTTAAGCGTGTCGATGGAGGACGCACTCGGGGTCGATCCGCAAATGACCATCTCTTCAACCTACATCGGTGAAGCTTACATGGCCGGCGGCGCTTTGGCCGTCGTCATCACCGGGCTGCTCTTCGGTGCGCTGACGGGCTGGTGGGCTCGTTTCGCCGTTGGCTTGTCTTCAGGTCTCGGCCTTCTGATTTACGCTTCCGGCTTCCTGGCCATCGCCATTTCCATGCGCAGCCTTTACGTGTTCAGCGTGGCTATCCTGCCGACGATTGCCGCCATGGTCCTGGCCATGCTGTTAAACCCAAAACCCAGGCGCGAACCGCGCGGGACGGCGTTAGGGCCGCTTTTCGACGCGCAGGATCATCACGCAGGCGCCGGCCGCTGAGGGGCTTCTCGCAACGGACATGCACACTTTTGATCTCGGCGTCATTTCGGTCGTACCGTCGCCTTACCAGCGCGACCTCTTTCGCGCCCTGAACGCCCGGCCCGACCTGCGGCTGCAGGTTTACTACCTTGAAGCGAGCGCCCCGGATTCTCCCTGGCCGCAAGTGCCGCTGCAGCCGTACGAAACGATCCTACCCGGCTTCTGGTTCTCGATCGCCGGCGCCAGATTCCACGTCGTGACAAAGATGCCTTCGCTCAAACGGCACGATTTTGTAGCGCTGAATTCGCTGACTTCATCGGTTGCGCAATGGCTGCTGCGGTTCCGGCCAAAGCGCCAGCGGCTGCTTTTCTGGGCCGAGGCACTCCGGGACCAATGCAGCTCAGGGCGGGCCCGCATCCAGCGCGTCTTATCCGACCCCATCCGCAACGTCGATGCGATCGTCGCGATCGGCTCGCGCGCGCAAGCGGCTTACCAGGGCCGTTTTCCAGGCACCCCTTGCTTCAATGTCCCCTACCATTGCGATCTGGCGGCCTTCTCCAAACGGCCGCCTAAAACCGATCCCTCAACCGATCCCTTGCATGCCGGGATGGTTTTTCTGTTTTGCGGCCAGTTGATCGCGCGCAAGGGCGTAGACGTTTTGCTGGAGGCATTTGACCAGCTGATTCGAAACGGACACCGCGCCCGCTTGCGGCTGGCGGGGCGCCGGGCGGACCTGGACCGCATGCTCGCCAACCTCTCCATCGCCACTCGGGAACGGATCAGCTACGAAGGTTTCTCTGACCCCGAGCACCTGCCGCAACTCTTTTCCGAGGCGGATGTGTTTGTGCTGCCGAGCCGTTACGACGGCTGGGGGGTGGTCGTCAACCAAGCCCTGGGTGCGGGCCTGCCCGTGATTTGTTCCGAAGCGGTGGGAGCCGGCGTTGACCTGATCAAACCCGGCGTTAACGGGATCCGCTTTGCCACCGGCCGGAGTGCGGCGCTCGCCGGCGCGATGGAGCATTTCATCACCCGGCCGCACCTGCTCCGCCAGTACGGGGCGGCTTCCCGGAAAATGGCCATGGATTGGACGCCGGTTCGTGGTGCGGAAAAGTGGGTGACGGTCCTTTCTGATCTCAGCAACAGCCCCCGGTGATGCGAATCCTCCTTGTTTCTTCCAGTTCGGGATCGCGGGGTGGCGGCGAGCTTTTCCTCCTGAGCCTGGCGGAGTCGCTGCGCGGCCTGGGCCACGAACCGGGCCTGTGGGCTTCGGACCACCCGCGCATGGACGAACTTGCACGCAGGTTCGTCCCGATCGGGCCGGTACACCGGGAGTCCTACCTTAATACGTACGACCGCCGGCTTCGCTCGTTCAGTGATGCCGTCGACCTCCGGTCCGGCCGGCGCGTGGCGGCTGCCTGGAGAAAACTTGCGCCGGACGTCGTTCACCTGAACAAACAGAACCTCGAAGACGGGCTCGACTTGATCTGGGCCGCACGCTTCGCCTCCCTGGCGACGGTCTGCACCATCCACGTAACCCAGACCGCCCGGTACCTGAACGCCCGCCACGGCTGGGCGCGCGACGCGGTAGCGCGCGCCCTCCTGCACCGGTACCCGGGCCGGCTGGTCGCCATCGGCGCAAGCCGCCGGTCAGACCTGAATCGTTTTCTGGGATGGCGCAACGGCCGAAGCGCCACCCTCGTGGAGAATGGTGTAACGCTCCCGAGCCGGCAGAGGCTGAGCCGTCTCCGGCAGGAAACGCGGCTGCGACTCGGCCTGCACGACGGCCATTTGCTCGGCCTTGGGGTAGGCCGCATGGTCGAGCAGAAACGGCCCCTGTTATTTCTTGAGCATGCCGCGCAGGTTGCCGCCGTTGAACCTCGGGCCAGGTTTTGCTGGGTAGGGGACGGACCGCTTCGGCCGCAATGGGATGCCGAGGTTATCAGGCACGCATTGGACGAGCGCGTGTTGACCCCCGGTTGGGCACAGGACGTGCTCCCCTATTACGCCGCAGCCGATTTTTTGCTGCATGCCGCTGCGTACGAAGGCCTTCCATTGGCACTGCTGGAAGGGATGGCGGCGGGTCTGCCGTGCGTGGTGACGTCTAATTTGTATGATGATTTAGAATTTTTAAAATCTGCAGGCGTCCTCCGCGCGGGTGAAGAAGGGTGGATCACCACGCTTGCCTGCAGCTCCCGCAGACAAGCACTCGGCGAGCGCTGCCGCGACCTCGCGGCGCGCCAATATTCGGTCGAGCGCATGGCGCGGGATTACATCTACCTGTACGAACTGGCCACCGCGGCGAATTAATATGCGCATCGGTTATTTTATTCCACCCGCGCCGCTGCGCGCCGGAGGCTTGGATCTGGCCATCGCCGGTTTAGCCAGAGAACTGCCCCTTGCCGGCCTTGAAATTGTAGTCGAACCCGCCACGCTCGACGGCCTGGATGCAGTACACCTGCACGGCCTGTGGCAACCCCGGTTTATCCGACTCGCCCGCGAGTGCCGCCGGCGCGGATTGCGCTACGTCGTGTCCCCACACGGCATGCTGGAACCGTGGGCATGGCGGCATCGCTGGTGGAAAAAGTGGCCCTACTTTTACCTTCGGGAACGTTCGGTGCTGAACCGGGCCGGCGCGCTTCTGGCAACAAGCCGGATTGAAGCCTCCAACCTGCGACGGTTCAGGTTCAGCCCCTCCATCGTTACCTTACCGCTCGGATTAACCTGCTCGAAACAAGTAAGTTATAAGGAAGCGCGCGCCGGCCTGGGTTGGGCGGCGCATGAGTTCGTGCTGCTTTACCTTTCCCGTCTTCACCCCAAAAAGGGCATGCACCTGCTGCTCGCGGCCCTCACCAGCCTGAACCTGGATCCAGACGCTTACCGGCTCGTTGTGGTGGGCGACGGCCCGGAAGCTTACACCCGCCGCCTCAAAAGAATAGCGAAGGCAAATCAGGCACAACTGCCCCGCATTGACTGGCTTCCGGCCGTTTGGGACGACCGCAAGTGGAGTTACCTTCAAGGGGCGGATCTCTTCTGCCTTCCCACTTATTCGGAGAACTTCGGGTTGGCGATTCTGGAAGCGTGTCAGGCAGGCACACCGGTTCTGACCACTCGCGAAACGCCCTGGGTTGAGTTCCTCGGCAGGCACGGTTTGCCGGTCGCAGGTCCCGACGCTGAATCGATCCGGGGATGCCTGACGCGCATTTTGCAGGCGGGCAAAATGCATCCTGTGCAGCGTGCTAACCTGGCCTCAGCCACTCGCCGGGAATTTGGTTGGGAGCACCTCCGGCCGGGGTACCGTTCGTTGTACGAAGCAGCGTCGGAGTTCGGCGTTCCCGGTACGTTCAGGGGACCAAATGTTAATAGGGAGAATTTTAATCATTGATTTTATAAAGGATATGGGATATGCGGGTCGAACCATCCCACGAGCCGCTCGTTCGCCGCTGCGTCTTGGAAATGATACCGGCCTTTGATAGCCGCTTCAGTCTCGTAAAAAGGAGGCATTCCGGGGTTTATGCCAATGATGTCGACAGGAAGTTTATCAAATTTAACGCTAAGGAGGACAGGCGCGCCGAACGTTTATGAACGGCGCACTGGGCTAGGCTGGGGAATCAGCTGGTTACCGGCGTTTACACTGGTCAGTAACGATCTGCTTGCATGGCCGGCTATCTTCCTGATCTTTTCCGAGCTCCGAACGCTGCTGTTCGGGACACCGGGCGAGATTGTCTGGCAGATGATAGTTATCCCGGCGATTGTCACCGTACTGACTTTCCACATCCTGGGCGGGTATGACCGGCGTACCAACATGCTCAGCTTGTCTTATTCGGTTGAACACTTTCTGGGTCTGGCGGTCGCCATGATGGTTTCGGCCACATTGGTTTATGGCCTGTGCACTTTCGGCTCGGTCACCCAGCAGCCCAGCCGCCTGTTTTTCTTCCTGGCGTTCCTGGTGTTTGGCGTCCATGCCCTGGCGACCCGCCGGTGGATCACGGGGGCGTTGCGCACTCACCATGCGGGCCGCCATTTTGTTCTCCTGGCCGCCGCCGACAGCGCGGCGCGGTTTGCCGTCCTTTTCGGACAGCGGAGGATGGATCAGGAGCTGCGGACTTTTTCCGACTTCGAGGATGCCTTCCCGCACCTGAACGCAAATGCCGACGGCCTGATCATCGGGTATAAGCCATCCAGCCTGGACCCGCAGTTGGGGCAGTTTCTGGCTTACGTGCACTTCCGGCACATCCCGGTCTACACGCTCGAATCGTTCCATGAAACGTTCTGGCGGCAGGTTCCCGTCCAAAGCATCGAAGCCTGGTGGGCGTTCGCGCGCGAGTCGCTGCTGGTTCGCGATTCAATCTACGATCACGTTAAACGCGTTTTCGATTTTGCGGTCGCGGTAGCCGGTTTGATCTTTTGTGCGCCGCTGATGCTGCTGACTGCTCTCGTGGTGCGTCTCGAAAGCCCGGGTCCGGCGATCTTTCGGCAGACGCGGATCGGGCGTGATGGCCGGCCTTTCACGCTTTTCAAGTTTCGCTCGATGCGCAAAGGCGCCGAGACCGGCTCGATCTACACGGAAGACCGGGATCCGCGCGTGACGCGGATCGGGCAAATCCTGCGCAAGACCCGCATGGATGAACTTCCGCAGCTCTGGAACGTGCTTCGCGGCGATATGAGCATCATCGGGCCGCGGGCAGAGTGGATCAAATGCGTGGAACGTTATGACGGCGCAATCCCGTTTTATGGTTATCGTCACCTGGTCCGCCCGGGCATTACCGGTTGGGCCCAGGTTAACTATTCCTATGGGTCCAGCAGTGAGGATGCCGAAGAAAAACTGAAGTACGATCTCTATTATATCCGGCACTATTCGATGGCGCTTGACTTCGCGATCATCCTGAAGACGCTGCAGACCGTGTTATTTGCCAAGGGCCGTTAGTTAATCCGGTCGGGAACAGGCCGTTAAATTCACTCATTCGCACCGTATAGAGACTTCTTTAACGAACGCATTTTTGTCCGTGCGCCGCGGCTCCCCTTCCCGTTTACAGGCCCGCGCCCGGGTCTCGTCCCGCCGGGAACGTCCGGCGGCGTGCCGTCTGCAACGGGCAGACCTGAATCCACGATGATCCCAGTCGTCACCACGCCAGGTCCGGCAGCTGCGCCCTTGATGAAAGGATGGTCCCGCGCGTTGGGAATCGGCGCCCTGATGTTCCTGCTCGTCTCAGGCCCGGCCGCTCAGGCCCAGGAACCGGTACGCGCGTCCCTCTCGCGCGCACTCGGCGCCGCTGATTTCGAGCCTTATACCGAAAGCGCGCTGGTGAGGTTCGGGCCCGTGCAAGGCAACCTGGACGCCGGCGTATCCCTCTTCTATATCGATAACGCCGCCCTCTCGAACACCTCCACCAGTCCGCGGCTGCAGTTAAATGAAACTCTTAACCTGGACCTGCTTTGGCCATTCACAATCCACAACTCGCTCCACCTCCGCCTGGGTGCATCATTCGGACAGGTGCTGGCCGGCAGCGGGGGCAACCGGTTCAGCCTCGCCGTGGCGCCCGATTCGCAAATCAGCTGGCTGGTGGGCATTGGGGATTTTCGGATCCGCCTGTATGATCGTTTTGCCCTGATTCAAGATCCGACTACCGACCCCACGGCCACCAACGTGTTCGACCTCAACCGTTTCCGCAACGACGTGGGCACCGCGGTTGACTGGGACCTGAACAAACTCGTGTTGACGCTGCTAATCGATGACACCTACGTCACCCAAAGTGCCCGCACCGATAACCAGATCCCCCTCACCTCCGTCACGAACGGCGACCGGAACACCATCCGCGGCAGCCTGCAAGCTGCGTACCAACTGACACCCACCGTCTCGTTCGGCCCGTCGTTTTCTGCGAGCCAGAGCTCAGGGACATCCGCAACCGAGGTCGACGCCATCAGCCCGGGTGCATTTCTGAAGATGCAGCTCACACGTCTGACCAGCTTCCAACTCGAAGCAGGCGTGAACTTTTTCAGTGTACGTTACCCTGACGTCGGCGTGGTTTTCCTGAACGAGCCGCAGCCGCCCACGTCAGGTTACTACGTCAGTGCGGTGCTTAGAAATCAGCTGACCCGGCTCGTCAACCTGACCGCATCGGTCTCGCATGACCTGGATTATGCGGACGGGCTTACGCCCACGGAGCGCACCCTGGTCAGCATCGGCGCAAATTACCGCCTTAATAAACGCGTTTGGCTCAACCTCGAAGGCTATTACGAGGATGGAACGGTGTTAAGCCCGCTGAACGGGGGCGATTACAGCCGATTCAGTATCCTCACGGGTATCACCTACCGGTTAGGTCTGAAGCTTTCAACCGCCGTGCAATACCGGTACACTCAACGGTCATCGAACAACGGCGGTTTCACTTTCGTCAGCAATGGGCGACTGGTCAGCGAGGCTGCCGGCAGCGGAAGTTACAATCAGAACGAGGTCACACTCAGTGTTAATTATGCGTTTTAGTCACGTCCTGACCGTCTTTGCCGTCCTGGCGTTTTCTGCGAGCTCCGTCTCAGCTCAAGCCGTCCCGTCGGGAATTTCCACCGCGTCCACGACAAGCGGCATCTCGTCCATCGGTTTGACCGGGGTGGTTAAATCGATGGACCAACTCGACGGTATCACCCGCATCAACATCGGCGACCAACTCAATTTCCGAATCGTCGAAGACGAGGAGCAACCCGTCAGCCTGACCGTCAGCGACTCCGGCCAGGTGGAAGTCCCTTATGCGGGCAAGGTACCGGCAGCCGGCAAAACCCCTCGCGAACTGGCGTACGACGTGAAACGCGTGCTGGAAAGCGGCCTTTACAAAAAGGCGACCGTGCTGATCGCGCTCGACCGGCGTACGGTGCAGTCGCCCGGGACCATCTACCTGACCGGTGAAGTCAGCCGTCAGGGGCCGCTTGAAATCCCGGCCAACGAACAACTCACCGTAACGACCGCCATCTTGCGCGCCGGCGGCTTTTCGGATTTCGCGAACCGGCGTAAAGTGAAAGTTCTCCGGAAGACCAGCTCCGGGGAGAAAGTCTACCGCGTCGATGTGAAACAGGTACTGGACAAGGCACGCGGCGACCTCGATTTCACGGTGAAACCCGGTGATGTCATCATGGTGCCGGCACGTCTTATCAACTGGTGAGCGCTCTGCAGGGCGGTAGTTTTATGGAATCTTTTGATCTCGAAGCCTTTCTCTTTGAAATTCGGCGTTTTTGGTGGCTGATCCTGGTCATCACTATCGTCGCCCTCGGATGCGGGTACGCGATACACCTGCTGTCGCCGGTCGAATTCAAGTCAGGCGCAAAAATGGTTGTAGGCGGCAAACTCAACATCCCGTCAGCGTCCGTGTACAGTGAGCAAGCCGCCGCGGCGGATTTTGTCGGCACCCAGGCAGCCGTCATGCAAAGCCGGGACGTTTGCCGTGAGGCCGACAAGACACTCCGGCAACAGGGCAAGCTGCCGCCGGAAAAAGGGGTGGAACTTCAAGCCACCGCCGTTCCGAAAACGACGGTGTTCATCGTGGAGGCCACCAGCACCGACCCGGATTACACCCGTGCTTACCTCCAGGAAGCCATCCGGGCTTACATCGAGCTCCGTAAACGAATGCGTTCGGAGCAGTCTCGGGAAGCCGTTTCCGCGTTGACCGAGGAAGTGGTGCGGGTCCGCGGAGAGGTTGACGCCGCCACCCGGGACCTGAACAGCTTTCAGCAAAAGATCAGTGTGGGCTCGCTCGAGGACGAGGTTACGGCCGAAACCGCTTACCTGGCGAGTTTGCGCAAGCGTTACGCCGACCTTCGTTTGCAGAAGTCGATCGCCGTAACGGGAGCCCCGGACCCGAACGCGGCGGCGGCCGGCGCCGTTCAGGACGCCGACACTAACAATCTCAACGGAGTTCTGCCTGATCAGACCGGACAGCAATTGCCTGACCAGCAACTGCGCCAGGCCAGGCAAAACCTGACCATGCTCCAGGCGGAAAAAGCGCGTCTGCAGAACAACCTGCGTCGGGATCATCCCAGGATTAAGCAAATCGATCTCCGCATCCGTGAGGCGCAAAACCTGGTCGGTTTCCTGCAGGACCAGATACAACACGGGAACACGGAACGGGTCGAATCGATTGACCGCGAGATGACCGCGTTGCAGGACGAAATTTCGCAGCGTGAGCACAAGATCAGCCAACTCAACCAGAACATCGCCGAATACCAGACGCTCAAGGACCGGCTCGCTGCCAGTCGTGAAACTTACCAACGCTTAACTAACAGCGTCCAGAACGTTGATGTGGCGCGGCAGGTCGATCAGGAGGTCATTAACGTCCTGGAGAGCCCATCGACCCCTGTTCCGGTTCACACCCGTCTACTCGTCACGCTTGCTATGTCCCTGGCGATCGGCCTTGTGATCGGGGTAGGCGCGACGACCCTGTTCTCGCGGCTCGCGCGCCGTTTCCAGACCATTTCCCAGATCAAGCGGACGCTCGGCTTGCCGGTGTTCGGGAGAATCCTGCACGACGGCTGGGTTAGCCGCCAGCGGACAGTCCTCGATTGTACCCGCAAACACATCGGTTTTGCCGAATCGTTCCGGAACCTTCGTTCCACGCTCATGCTGCTTCCGCCGAGCGTGCGCGACCGGCGCTGCATCGCGGTCACCAGCGCCTTCCCGAACGAGGGTAAATCGACCATCGCCGTAAACATGGCCATTGCGCTCGCGGCCACCAATTCGCGCGTGTTACTGATCGACGCGGACCTCCGGCGCGGGAAGCTGCACCAGTTGCTCAAGGTCAAAACCGGTCCCGGTTTCTCTGACCTTCTCATGCGCAAAAGTTCCGTTCAGCAGAGCATCCACACCACGCGGATGCAGAACCTGATGTTGCTCCCGTCCGGAAACCGGGTCCCGAACGTCAGTGAACAGATTTTCCGGTCGAACTTTGATCGCACGCTCGATGAACTCTGCAGACAGTTCGATTACGTGATCCTCGATACCCCACCCGTGCTTGCAACCGACGATGGCCCAACGATGGCGGCCAAGGCCGAGTGGGCGCTCTTCGTTGTCCGCCTGCGGCACAGCCGCCCCCGCGAAACCGAAAAGGCACTGGAGGAACTCCGGATGCGCCAGGTCGAAGTACCCGGGGTGGTGGTTAATTCCGTCAGCAAGCGGGATACCGGGCACAGCTATTACCATTACGCCTACTCGCTGGAAGACCAGCCTTTTGCAGGCACGGGGCTGCCGGAACGTAACCCGTTCTGATTCGGCACGGTGCGAGTTATACCATTTCGACGGCCATGGAGGTAAAATTTTGCCTTCCTTCCCGGGTACCCTGCCAGCGTTACACCTATTGGACCGTATACACGGGCGAAGCCAAACGGGCCGGCAGACGGTTTGATGGCCTGAAGGGCCAAAGGAACTTAGCCCGGGGCTTTACCCCCTGGGTAACCCCGGGCTATGTTCCAGCGCCCCTTCAGGGCTGAAATCCGGTCGAAACGTTACCGAGATAATCGCCTGAATGGTATTAGCTCTTACCCAATCGACGCGGGCAAGGAGCGGGTCAGCAGGTCGATGTTAGCCGCCTTTCGATCAACGAAAGTCCTTACGGGTAGCGCCGGCGTAGCAATCCCCTGATCAGGGCTACGCATGCATCCCAGAGCTCGTTGATCGAAAGCTTGGACCGAAGCAATGCACATTCAGGCAACGGTACGTCCGGATCGGCGAAACGCTTGGCTTCCCGCACCAAACGCTGCAACTCCGCCTGCAGCGTTTCGTCCGCGGCGGGTGCGGGCAACGGGCGCCCAAACGCAACGAAAATAAATGGGTTCTCCTGGTCCCGGAATTCGTACCGGAGCGCGCACGGCAGGATGGCTGCACCGGCCCGGGCGGCAATGTAGGTGGCGCCCCGGCGGACCCGGATAGGTTCGTCGGGCGCCATCAACTTGCCTTGCGGAAAGATCCATACCGCCGCGCCCGGCTGCTTGAGGAGCGCCTGCGCGTGCCGGACGGTGGCGAGCGCCTTTCCTGGGGCATCCAGGTCGACGCCGAAGGCGCCGGCAAAACGAAAAAACCAGTAACGCCGCAAGTGCCGTTCTTCCTGCACCACATAGAATCGTTTACGGAGCCGTTGCGCGGTGAGCAAACCGGCGACAAAACCATCCCACCAATTCGTGTGATTGGCGCACACCACCAGGGATTGTTTCCGGCCCAGTGCTTGCAGGTTTTCGGCCCCGATCAGGTAGATGCCTTGGAACCGGCGGCGCAATGCCAGCCAGATAAGCACGCGCACAAGCAGGACGAACGAACCCTGGCGGCGCGCCTTCAGCATGCGACCGCGGATCCGCGGTTGTTGGCCCGGGTGCGCCGGTAGTCGCGGTACGCCCGTCCGGCCAGGGCGATTTTACGCGCGAGTGAGGTGCTGGCACGCTTCCGGAAAACATCGAATTGCTGTTTTTCAATCTCCTCCAGAATGCCGGCGTAGATATGGCGCATCATCCAGACCGTAACCTGGGAACCATCATCGGCCAGCATCGGGATTCCGGCCTCGGAGCGAATGTAGAAGGCCCGCGCCCGCGCGATTTGAAACTGCATTAATTGCCGGAAAGGTTCTGTAACTCTGCCGCACGCCGCGTCCTCGATCTTCACCCCGAAGCGGGCCAGTTCATCCGCCGGCAGATAAACCCGGCCCCGTTCCCAATCTTCGCGGATGTCCCGCAGGATGTTGGTCAACTGCATGGCAATCCCCAACTCCACCGCGTGCTCGGCGCCATCATGGCCACCGGCGAGGCCCAGGACAGGGCACATCGCCAGCCCAACCACCGAGGCCACATGATAACAGTACCGGCGAAGCTCATCCCACGTCCGGAGTGCGATCGGGCCGGCGTCCATCAGCACCCCTCGGGTTAGGTCCAAAAACGGTTCCGGAGGTATCCGATACGACTTGACGGAATTGGCAAACGCGAGGGCAAACGGTGGGCCCGGCACCTCCCCGGAAACCAGGCCCGCGAATTCTTCACGGACCCGGGCAACCAGTTCGGCACCGTTGTGTCCCGGTTGCCGCTGATCAATCAGGTCGTCCAGGTAACGGCAAAAGGCGTAGAGCGAGTACGCCGCGACTCTCTTACCTTTAGGCAGTGCGAATGAGGCAAAATAAAAGCTCCGGGCATGCCTGCGGGTGTTCTCCCGGCAATAGCGCTCACTTGCCGCAAGCGTTACATGAGCGGCCACATCCGGCCGGCGGCACCCTGCAGAGATAGCAAACATAGCCCTGAACTGGTTTCCCTGGCGATCATGCCAGAATGTCCCGGCGGGTCGAGCTTAAACCCGCCGTCGCCCCCGGCGCCGGCACCACCCGGTCCAACACTTTGGCGCTGCAGAGCACCCCCGGCAGGCCCGCCCCGGGATGGGTACCGGCGCCAGTGAAATAGAGCGCCTGCACATCTTCACTGACGTTATGGGGTCGGAACCAGGCGCTCTGCGTGAGAACCGGTTCGAACTGGAACGCAGATCCTGCGTATGCATCAAGTTCGTACTCAAAGTCCGCAGGCGTCATGATGCGCCGTGTGACGATATGACGGCGCAGATCCGGGCACCACCGTTCCAACGAGGCCAGAATTTGCTCGGCATACGCTTCCTTGACGCCGGCCCAGTCCACGCGCCCCTGCAGATTCGGCACCGGTGAAAGGACATAGAAGCATTCACAGCCCGGCGGTGCCAGCGTCGGGTCAGTCCGGGTCGGTGCGTGCAGGTAGACTGAAAAGTCGGAGGCCAGAACCTTGCGGCTGAAAATGTCCTTGAGCAACTCGCCGTAACGCTCGGTCAGGATGATCGTGTGGTGGGCCAGGTCGGGGTAGGTGCGGTCCGTGCCGAAGTACACGACAAACAGGCCCATTGAATAGCGCATCCTTTGCAGGCGTTGGTCGGTCCACTTCCGGCGCCACTCCGGCGCGATCAGTTTTCGGTAGGTGTTCGCCGTATCCCCGTTTGACACGACCAGCGCGGTGCGGAACTCGGCGCCGCCGGCCGTCCGTATCCCGGTCGCGCGTCCCCGCTCCACCAGGATCTGCGACACCGGCGAGTTCAGGTGCAGCACGCCGCCCATCTCGCGAAAGAGTTGCACCAGAGCGTTAACCACTGCCCCGGTGCCGCCCATCGCGAAATGCACCCCCCACTTCCGCTCCAGAAAGTGAATCATTGAATAGATCGAACTTGCCTGAAACGGGTTGCCGCCGATTAACAAGGGGTGAAAGCTGAACACCTGGCGCAGTTGCGGGTCCTGCAGGTAACGGCAGATCAGCCCGTAGACCGATTCGTGCGAGCGCAGGCGGATAAGATCCGGCGCAATTCTGGCCATGTCCCGGAAAGTCGAGAATGGCCGGTCAGCCAGGTCCACGAACGCACGCCGGAAGATCGCCTCAGATTGCCGGACAAACCGGCGGTAACCCGCGACGTCAGCACGGTTGAACTTCTCAATTTCGGCGAGGATGCGGCTTTCGTCGCCGGTGTAATCAAACCGGCGGCCGTCAGGAAAAAGGATTCGGTAATACGGGTCGCAGGGGACGATCCGCAGGTAATCGGCGAGGTTTCGCCCAGCGAGCGTGAACAGTTCCTCGATCAGGAATGGCGCCGTAATAATGGTGGGACCTGCATCAAACGTAAACCCGTCCTGTTCATAAACGTACGCCCGGCCGCCCGGTTTATCCCGCATTTCGAACAGGTGGACCTGGTAGCCGCGCGCCTGCAGACGAATCGCGGCCGCCAACCCGCCAAAACCGCTCCCGATCACCGCCGCCCGGAGCTGAGGGCCAGGCCGTTCGGCTGATGAAGGTGCGACCGCTGGCGTGCACGTTGTCATGAGGTTTGAATGAGGCGTCGGATCGTTTGCAAAAGATTGTGCAGTCCGGTCTGGATTTCGGGCCTGAGCATCGGTGATTCGATCGCCAGGCAGGTTTGCTGGAATAATTGTTCCACCACCGCCTCCTGCTCGGCCACTGCCTCGCTCTTCACGATGAGCCGTTGCATCTGACGGAGATCCGATGCGGTGCGTGACTTCTGACCCAGCAAGTTACGCAACTGCATGCGGTCTTCCGGCCCGAGGCGATCGTAAGCGGTGCATAATAGCAAGGTCTTTTTACCTTCTACCAGATCATCGCTTAACCCGCCCTGAACCCCGCGCACGAATTCTTTCAAGTCGTTCTGAATCTGAAACGCCAGACCGGCCGGCTGCGCCACGGCAGCCAACTGGCGCAATTCCGTTTCCGTAAGGCCGCCGATGATTCCGGCCAGAACGAGCGGGCATTCGAAGGTGTACCGGGCGGTCTTGCATTGATACATCCACTTGATCTCCCTTGCGCTTACCTGCGAAATACAACCCTCGCCCAGCAGGATGTCGGCGATCTCGCCATAACCCGTATCAAAAACGTAATCCAGAAGTTTCGAAAGCAAGGTTGCACGGACCGGGATCCGCGTATCGATGATGCATTTCTGGGCTAACGCAAAAAGCAGGTCTCCGAAAACGATCGTCAGGTTAGAACCGGTGCGGGCCGGTTGGCCGCCCTTACTTCGGTCTTCGAGGGAACGGTGCAGCGACGGCAAATCACGCCGGAAATCAGAACTATCGATCAGGTCGTCGTGGATCAGCACGAACGCGTGCAACAATTCCAGACCGGTCGCAACCGACACAAGCTCATTAAGCAGATGCGCCGATTCTGCTGGCTGGAACAGCTCCGCTGCCTGGAGAAACAGGAGAGGCCGGATGCGTTTGCCGGGCCTCCGCATATACTCCAGAAGCGCTTCATGAAAAAGGTCCAGGCGTTTGTCGCGGTATAGCTGGGTTAACCCGGCCAACTTGCGTACGAGTTGGTCGTCTACCAACCGGCGAAAAACCTGCGGGTGAGTAGGCGTGAAATCCTCCGCCGGTAGTCCCTGAGTTAACGGTGCCACGTCCAAAAATACGCGAGGTGTAAATATTTGGATGCTCAGGCGGGTTCGGAGTTCGGGGTTCGGGGCTCGGAGCCGTCGTGGAACCGGGTCCGATCTCCTCCGAGGGGCACGCTCACATGGCGGGAAGGCAGAATCATCCGCAGAACACGCAGAGAACGCAGAAAAAGAATCCCAAACGCTGGACCTGACAGCGGCAGCCGGCACCCATGATGCCGCTCCGCACTCCGAACTCCGAACTCCGAACTCCGAACTCTCCTCCTCCCGCCGTGGTCGCCGTGGTCCGCCGTGTTCGCCGTGTGAACTCTGTCGCCGTGCCCGCCAATCCCGCTGTGCCCGCCGTGTGACCGAACTCCGAACTCCGAACCCCGAACTCATTGCAGCCCGGGCACACCGGCGTATGGTGATCCCGGTAACCCATTTGCCTACATGACGTTTGCCGAACGCTTCCGTGATCCGAACCGCACCTTGTCCGCCAGCGCCCAATCTTTCCGACGCCTTCTGGAACCTTTGTCGAATCCGGGTCTGGAGGCGTTGGCGCAGCGCGCGGCCGCCATCACCCGCAAGCATTTCGGGCGCACGATGCGGTTGTTTGCACCGCTTTACTTGTCCAACGAGTGCATCAACAACTGCGCCTATTGCGGCTTTTCCCGTGACAACCCTATCCTGCGGGTGACCCTGACGGTCGAGCAGGTCCTGGCTGAAGCCCGTTACCTGGCCGATCGGGGCATCCGCAATGTCCTGCTCGTCTCCGGTGAGCACCCCAAGTACGTGTCCAACGGGTACCTGGCCTCCGTGGTGGCCGCGGTCCGGGACGTGATTCCGGCGGTATCCCTCGAAGTGGCGCCGATGGAGGTGGAAGATTACCGCCCCCTGGTGGCCAACGGCGCGGAAGGGCTGGTCGTTTACCAGGAGACTTACGATCGCGCCATCTACCGGGAAATGCATACGTCCGGGCCGAAACGCAATTTCGATTGGCGCCTGGAATGTCCCGAACGCGCGTTTGCCGCCGGGTTCCGGCGGCTGGGGATAGGCGTCCTTTTCGGCTTGGGGGATTGGCGGACGGAAGCGATGCACTTGTTTGAGCACGTGGAATTTCTGCTGCGCAAGTGTTGGCGGGCACAAATCACGGTAAGCTTGCCGCGATTGCGCCCGGCGGCGGGCGACTTTCACCCGAGGACGACGTTTTCAGAACGCGAACTCGTCCAGCTGGTCTGCGCGCTCAGGGTCATGCTCCCGCAAGTCGGTCTGGTTCTCAGCACCCGCGAACCGGGGCCCCTCCGGGATGCGCTGATGCCGTTGGGAATCACGATGATGAGCGCGGGCAGCTGCACGGCGCCGGGAGGCTATACCGGCCAGGGCTGCGAATCGCTCCACCTCACGGTTCGCGGCCGTGCCACGGCCGCCACGAATGTCCCTGGGAAAGCCGAAGCGCAGTTTGCCATCGACGACGATCGCTCGCCTGAAGAGGTCGCCGCCACGTTGACCCGCCTCGGCCTTGAGCCGGTTTGGAAGGATTGGGACCCGGCTCTCACCCTGGCGGACGCATGAAAATTCTGATTAACGGCCACCCTTCGGTTCAGTCCGACGACCTCACCGTCGGCGAACTGCTGGCCAGGCTTAACCTGCCGGAAAAAGCGGTCCTGGTGGAACGTAACCGTGAGCCCGTGGCGCGCAAAGATTTCGACGGGGTCCGTCTTAGGGAAGGCGACGTAGTGGAGATCGTGCAGATGGTGGCCGGCGGCTGACCCCGGCCAGGCTGTTGATCCGGGCGCCGGCTGGATTTTGTACAGAGCTGAGACATGGGGCGTTTTGCACCGGAAACCATCGAACAGGTTGCAGCCGCGACCGATATCGTCGAGCTGATCGGGTCATACTTTCCCCTTAAACGTGCCGGCACCGAATTTCGGGCCCTGTGCCCGTTCCACGACGAAAAGACGCCCTCGTTCCACGTCAGCCCGTCCAAACAATCCTATTACTGCTTTGGCTGCGGCGCCGGCGGGTCGGCGTTCCAGTTCCTCATGCAGTATGAGAACGTCGATTTCCCTGAAGCCGTCCGCCGGCTCGGGCGTCGCGCCGGGATCACCCTGACCGAACTGGAGCGGAGCCCGGAAGAGGAAGCCCACCGTGAACGCCGGAGCCGCCTGCTGCGCCTGCACGCCGAAGCCGCGGCTTGGTTTCACCACAACCTGCTGCGCCTGAGACAGGCCGATCACGCCCGGGCTTACATGCAGCAGCGCGGCCTGAACATCGACGTCGCCAAACGCTGGCAGATCGGTTACGCCCCGAACAGCTGGAATCAGTTGAGCCGGTGGGCGGAAACGGCGGGCTTCCGGCGCGAGGAACTGCTGGAGAGCGGCTTGGTTGTGTTGCGCAACGAACACGAGGGGGATTACTACGACCGGTTCCGCGACCGGCTCATGTTCCCCATCCGCAATGACGTCGGCGAAGTGATCGCTTTCAGCGGCCGCGTGCTTGACCCGAATGCTTCCGGGGGCAAATACGTCAACTCGCCCGAAACGAGCATCTTTTCGAAAGGGAACATCCTTTTCGGGTTTGACCGGACGAAACGAGCCGTGGCCAAGGCGGGGGTGGCCATCATCCTGGAGGGACAGATCGATCTGATCTCCTGCTTCGAAGCGGGCATCGAGAACGTCGTTGCCCCGCAAGGGACCGCGCTCACCGAAAGACATGCCGCCCTGCTCCGGCGTTTTGCGGAGGAAGTGCTGCTCTTCTTCGATGCCGACCGCGCGGGCGAAAAGGCGGCGGAACGCGCCCTCGAAATCCTTTACGCGGCCGGGTTGCAGGTGCGGATCGGCCGGCTGCCGCCCAAGGAGGATCCGGACTCCCTGATTCGCAGCCAGGGCGCCGCGGCCTTTCAGGCCCTCGTCGAGCAGAGCAAGGATTTCTTCGACTTCGAAATCGAACGCGTGTCGGCGCAGACCACAAACCCGACCACGGCCGAGCGGGTCGCGGCTGCGCGCAAACTGGCCCATTTTGTGAGCCTCGTTCCTGACCAGGTCACCCGCGAAACCATGCTCAGCCGCTTCGCATCACGGTTCAACCTGCCGCGGACGGCTTTGGAAGAGATGATCAGAGCGCCCAAGCCGGCTGCCCGGGGGCGAACCTTACCTTCCAACGGCCCCAACCCACCCCCGGCCACCCTCCGGCACGACCTGACGGTGCTCGCCAACATCGCCCTGACCGATCGCGCCACCCGGGAATGGCTGCGGGCGCAGTCCTGGGGTTTTATCCTCGATCACTTGCCGGAGGCCGGGTTCCTTCGCACCGTCCTGGCGGCAGATTTTGACCCGGAAAATGCGGCCAGTCTGGCCACGTTCCTCGCCACCCGCGAGCCCGTGGAGGCAGCGCTCGCTTCACAAGTGCTTGCCCTCAAACCCATCGACCCTGAAGTGCGCAAGGTCTTCTGGCTCGAATTCGCGGCCAAGCATTTGCGCGAACGCCGCGTTCAGCTCGAACGGATCCTGCGGCTGAGCCCTGAGGATTCACCCGCGTCGCTGGCGGCGGAACGCGAGCTAAAAGAAACTCTTGACCATGAATCGGACGTCAAAGATATTTCGCGACTTTTGACCCGGGCGTTGTGATCGATGGTGCATCCTCCTCGTAAAGCTTTTCTCGGTTACGTCTGCCGGTGCGTCCCCGCAACTACTACCTGCGCCTACTCGTTTCGTTATGCCCAAGAAGGTGACCTCAAATAAAAAGAATCCAAAGGCCGCCCGAACGCCGGCTGCTTCCAAACACACGACAGGCGAAAGGGCTCACCGCGGAACGGTGACCGCAGGTAAAAAGTTGAATTCCCGGGCTGAAACTAAAATCGAAAGCCTCGCTGCCGATCAAGACGATCCGGTGGAACCAAAAGGTACAAACGGGCTCGTGGGCTCCGAACTAAAATCCGGCTCCGGTGAGGGCAGCGTGGATCTGCAGGAGCGCCTGCGTGAACTCCTGAAGCTCGCCAAGGAGCAAGGGTACCTTACGTACGACGACATCAACGAAGCCTTGCCGGACGGCATGGCTGATCCGGACGAAATGGATCAGCTTCTCAGCCGTCTGCGGACGATGGAAGTCGACATCATCGACGCGTCCGAAGTTGACCGGTTTAAGGACGGTAAAAAGGACCTCGAGGACGACGATGAAGACGGAAAGGATAAAACGATCGACATCCTCGATGACCCCGTCCGCATGTACCTCAAGCAGATGGGCCAGGTTCCCCTCCTCACGCGGGAACAGGAAGTCGAAATCTCCAAGCGGATTGAAGGCGCCGAAGTGATGGTGCAAAAGCATATCCACCGCTTCGGGTTCACCGCGCGGGCTTACCTTGAGCTGGCGCAGAAGTTGGTCGAAGGACGCGAACGCTTCGATCGCGTTATCCTCGATAAGAAGATCGAGAGCCGCGAACGGTACCTGAAGGCGTTGCCGAAGCTCTGCGCTCAGCTGGAAAAGGCGTGCAACGACGCCGAACAGTTATACGCCAGGCTCATTCGGGTCCGGGCGGCGGAAGGCAACCAGGACAATAACACGGCCAGGATCGAGTTTCAGAAGGCGCACACCGCCCTGATGAAGCTTTACCCCCGCTTCTACTTCAAACAGAAGGTCATCGAAGAATTCGTTCAGTTGGCGGATGACCAATCCCGGCACATTCATAGCCTCCAGAACGAGATCGCCAAGTTCCGGCACCAGCAGGCGACCGAAAAGATGGCTGAGTACGGCCAGAAACTGCAACAACTCGAAAGCCGGCTCTGGCAGAAACCTGAAGACTTTCTGGCGCAGTACCAGGAGCTCAAGTCATGGTTGCGCAAGGCCCTGCGCGCCAAAACCGAAATGGTCGAAGCCAATCTGCGGCTGGTCATTTCCATCGCCAAGAAATACACCAACCGCGGCCTCTCGTTCCTGGACCTGATTCAGGAGGGCAACATGGGGCTGATGAAGGCCGTCGAAAAATTCGAGTACCGGCGAGGTTACAAATTCTCGACGTACGCCACCTGGTGGATTCGACAGGCGATTACGCGGTCCATTGCCGACCAGGCGCGCACGATCCGCATTCCCGTGCACATGATCGAGACGATCAACAAGCTGATGCGGGTGCAGAAGCAACTGGTTCAGGAGTACGGGCGCGAGCCGAATCCGGAGGAGGTGGCCGAAGAAATCCAACTGCCGGTCGAGCGGGTTCGCGCCGTGCTGAAGATGGCGCAACAGCCGATCTCGTTGCAATCACCGGTTGGCGATAGTGAAGACACCAGCTTCGGAGATTTCATCGAGGACAAAGGCGCGGAAAATCCGAGCGACATGACGGCCATTGTCCTCCTGCGCGAAAAGATCCGCGACGTTTTGGACACCCTGACCGAACGGGAACGCCAGGTGCTGGAACAGCGGTTCGGTCTAGTGGACGGTTACAGCCGGACCCTTGAGGAAGTTGGCCGCCAGTTCCGCGTTACCCGGGAACGTATCCGGCAGATTGAAGCGAAAGCCCTGCGTAAAATGCGTCACCCGACCCGCATCCGCCAGCTTGAAGGCTTCCTGGAAGCCGGAGACTAACTGGAAGACGGGCCACTCCTGAGTTATCTTGGGTCCCGGAGGTATTCCCGGCCGTTTGAAGCGGCTGGAAACGAGGCTGCGGATTACCTGATTTAGCGTATCTGTTTCGAAACTTTGACCGTAGCCCAGGGTTGAATAACACGAGATGAAGGATCCTGAACAGGACGAGTTGTGGGCTTTGTTGGGCAAAGCAAGAAGGGTTGAGCCTTCAGCTTTCTTCAGCGCCAAAGTGCTTGCGGCCGTACGGCAGGTTGACGCCAGACGGCGAAGCTTTTGGCGAAACTGGATTAGTTTCGGGTTGCCTGGTGCGGCTGCCGGGGCTGTGGCTGTGTCCCTGGCAATTTTGGCATTGCCGATTCAGCACAGCAAAAAGGTTTTTGTGCCGAAACCGATCGTCGTCTCGCAAGCAGAGCCGTCTGATGTCGAAGTTATTGCCGACTTGGACTACGATATGGCTTCAGAGGAATCCTCCGTATGGCTAGATTCCTCAGCTCGTTAAGCGCTCTCATCTTTGGTCTTTTTGTCACCGGGCACGCGCAGACGCCAGCACCCACGCCGGTGCCGGGCTCGCCCCTGAGTTCCCCGTCGTCGTCGGCCCAGCAGCAAACGACAAATCGATTGGAGGAGTTCAGGCATTCCTTTGAGCAACTCACGCCTGAGCAGCAGCAGAGATTCCTCCAGAATTATCATCGCTGGGAGGATCTCACTTCCGAGGAGCGCGAAATTTTGCGGCAACGCCAGCGCATGCGCGAGAAAAAGCGGGACGAAGATACCGCTGAAGCCCTGCAAAGATCAGGTCTGCACCTGACCGAGGATCAACGCGAACGGTTCCGCAAACGTTACCAGCAGGAACGGCGCAAGCTGGAAGAGCAACTCTTGAAAGAGACGCAGGAACGCCGCCAGGCCGGCAATACGGCGATCATCGAGGAATTAAGAAAGGAATTCACCTCGAGCTCACCCTCGAATTCGATGAGGTGAGTGGTGCCTTCAGCGGTGCGCGGGGGGAGCGGCGCCGGGGCGAAGCCTCCGGGCTGGCTGCCGGAGTGCTTCCATCTACGCCTTACCCGGTCTTTTCCGGTAACGCGCCATCAACTTGAAGTATCGAATCGTATCCCGAACGGGTCGTATCTTGCTGGTTTCATCCCGGTAAATTGTCCGGATCGGTACGAAGCACACACGGTGACCTTCGCGGCAAGCCAGCAACAGCGTCTCGGTTTCGAAATCAAAGCCGGTGCTGCACCTCATCAGCAGCGGAATCAATTCGCGACGCACCAACCGGTAGCCGCACTGGCTGTCGGGAAGCTTCTGTCCGCAAACGGAGCTGATCTGCCATGACATGAACTGGTTCGTCCAGCGGCGAATCAGCGGCATGCCCGAGAGATCATTCATGCGGTTGCCCACAATCAGGTCCGCCCCGGTCCGGTCCGCGGCATCAAAAAACAGCCGGATATCCCCGGGATCATGCTGGCCGTCGCCGTCCAGGAGAAAAAATCGTTCCACGCCGGTACCGGCCAGAAAATTCAGCCCGGTCTGAATGGCGGCGCCTTTGCCTCGATTACGTTCGTGGCGTAACACCAACGCACCCGCGCGCTCGGCTGCCGACGCCGTTCCATCAGGCGAACCATCGTCGACCACCACAACCGGGCCCACTTGTTTCCGGAGTCCCTGGACTACAGCTCCGATGAACGCTTCTTCGCGATACGCCGGAATAATCGCGCCGGTCCACGGCGACTGTGACGGTTGCTGCCCCATCAGCGCGAGCGCCGTCGAGCCGGATGATAATCGGCCGCGTGGTAGGAACTACGCACCAAAGGACCGGACGCGACGTACTCAAATCCTTTTCGTTCAGCAACTTCCTTGTAAAAAGCGAACGTTTCCGGCCGGACGTATTCAACCACGGGCAGGTGCTGCGGCGTGGGCCGCAAATACTGGCCCAGAGTCAGCACCTGGACCTTGGCATCCAGCAAGTCGTCCAAGGCCTGAAAAAGCTCTGGTTCCGTTTCACCCAGCCCGAGCATCAGCCCGCTCTTGGTGACCACAGCCGGATCGACTGCCTTCATCCGGCGAAGCACATTCAGCGATAAGCGGTACTTCGCACGGGACCGAACAAATGGGGTCAAGCGCTCAACCGTCTCCAGGTTGTGGTTGAAAATGTCCGGTTGCGCCGCCGCCACCGATGCCAGCGCCGGTTCTTTGCCGTTGAAATCGGGCGTCAAAACCTCAATCACGATTTCCGGATCGAGTGCACGCACGGCGCGGATCGTCTGGGCAAAGTGCTCCGCGCCCCCGTCAGCCAGGTCGTCGCGGGCCACGGCCGTGATCACAATGTGCTTAAGACGCATCCGCCGCACCGCTTCCGCCACCCGCTGCGGTTCGTCCGCTTCCAGCGCGAACGGTTTTGCCGTTGAGACCGCGCAAAAGCCGCACGCCCGCGTGCAACGTTCTCCGGCGATCATGAAGGTAGCCGTGCCTTGACTCCAGCACTCCCAGCGGTTCGGGCACTGGGCCGATTCACAAACGGTATGGAGCCGCAGGTCGGAGATGAGCGCTTTGGTTGAGAAGAAAACCGGGCTGCTCGGCAGCCGAACCTTGATCCATTCGGGCTTCTTCGCCTGGTGGAGGGACGGGTCAATCTTTTGACACGACATGAGAACTCGAAATTACCGGGAGCCAGCCCGGTTTGCAAATCGCTGTGGCGGGTCGCGGGTAAGGTTCGGAGTTCGGGGTTCGCAGCGGCAGTGTGAAGGGCAAACGTCCATCGCAGCCCCAAATCCGAAAGTAATCCGCCTTCCCGCCGTCAGCCCCGTGTTCCGCCGTGGCGCCGTGTGACAAAAAAGGCGCCGTAAGACGGCGCCTTCTGAAAATCTTGCCGGAACGAAGGCTTAACGCTTGGAAAATTGAAACCGCTTCCGGGCACCGGGTTGACCCGCCTTCTTGCGCTCTTTCATGCGCGGATCCCGAGTCAGCAGACCTTGCTCCTTCAGGGACGGACGCGTTGCCGCGTCGTATTGGAGCAGCGCTCGAGCGATGCCAAGGCGGACCGCGCCAGCTTGGCCGGCGATACCACCTCCGTCCGTGCGCACCCGTACGTCAAAGTTGTTTGTGGTCTTTGTCACCTCAAACGGCTTAAGCACCGTTAACTGCAGCGACGGGGTCGTGAAGTATTCTTCAAATGAACGGCCATTCACGACAATTTTCCCGGTACCCCGCACAAGGCGAACCTGGGCAACGGCGGTCTTACGGCGACCTGTGGCGGCAAAAACTTCAGGCATAATGACAATCGGTTCAGTTCAGAGGAATCGGCTGTTGCGCTTGGTGGGGGTGCTGGTCGCCCCGGTAAACTTTCAGCTTCGTAAAGATTCGGCGGCCAAGACGATTGTGTGGAATCATCCCTTTCACGGCGTGCTCAATCAGAAGCTCAGGACGGCGCTGGCGCCGCTGCTGCACCGTTTCGGACTTGTGGCCCCCAACGTAACCCGAAAAGCTCATATACGTCTTTTGCGTCTCTTTTTTACCTCCAAGCCAGACTTTTTCGGCGTTGATGACCACCACATAATCACCCGTGTCCACATGGGGCGTGAAAATTGCCTTGTTCTTGCCCCGGAGGACGTTGGCAATCCTGACGGCAACGCGGCCCAGCGGCTGATCTTTGGCGTCAATGATGTACCATTTACGCTCTATCTCGCTCGCTTTGGCTGAAAACGTCTTCATAAAGTGCTTCCAAAAGAGCCGGGAAATTAACTTTCTGCCTTAGGGCTGTCAACCGGTTTATGGGCGGTTCAACCGCTTGAGCGCCCCAGGCGTAACGTCCTCGATGAAACGCGTCATCCACTGGTTCCGCCGCGACCTTCGGATTTCGGACAATACCGCCCTTTACCATGCCTGCAGGGCCGGCGACGAGGTGCTGCCTCTCTACGTCGTGTCGACGTGGAAAGGCCGCCATCCCTGGACCGGCCCGAGCCGCCAGCAATTCTTGTGCGGCTGCCTGGATTCATTGGCCAAGAACCTGGCCCTGGTCGGAGGGCGCCTCATCATCCGGATCGGTGAACCGTGCGCCGAGCTCGAACGTTTGGTCAAAGAAACCTCTGCTGAAGCGATTTATACCAACCGCGGGGTGGACCCTTTCGACGTGACATTGGAAAGCTGTCTCGAAAAAAGGGCGCGCGACTGGGGCATCGAATTCCACCGGTTTCTTGACGTGACGATTCAAGCCCCCAATGCCGTCCTGACCCGGTCCGGGCAGCCCTTTCGCGTTTTCGGTCCCTACGCGCGCGCCTGGCAGGGCGTCCCGCGTCCGGCGGTACTACCTAAAATCGACCGGTTACATACCCCGGGGACTGTCCCCAGCGAACCCCTTCCCACCCTTGCCCACTGGAACCTGCAACCCGAAGCCAGCATCGTCGAACCGGGCGAGAAGGCGGCCCGGAATCGCCTCAGACAGTTTCTGGATGGCCCGATCTTCGAATACGCTGCTAAACGCAACCTGCCGGCCGAGGCGGGCAACTCGCGACTGTCGCAAGACCTGCGCTGGGGCACGCTCTCGCCCCGTCAGGTGTTAACCGCGGCCGAAAGACTCCTGCACGGCGGTGATGCCGCCCAACGCCGGAGCATCGGAGCGTTCATCAATGAGCTCATCTGGCGCGAATTCTATCTGCAGATCCTTTGGCATTACCCCGAAGTGGTGCATCAGAATTTCGTCCACGGCCTTGATGCGCTGGCCTGGGACGACGACGAAGCCGCTTTCCGCCGTTGGCGTGAAGCCGCCACTGGTTTCCCGATCGTCGATGCCGGGATACGCGAGCTATTGGCCACCGGCTTCATGCATAACCGGCTGCGCATGATAACGGCCATGTTCCTGACCAAGGATCTGCACGTGCACTGGAAGCGGGGCGAACAGTTCTTCTGCCGAAAACTTGTCGACGGTGAAATCGCGTCCAACAACGGTGGATGGCAATGGAGCGCTGGGACGGGGGCGGACGCAGCGCCCTATTTCCGGATCCAGAACCCATGGACCCAGACGAAGCGTTACGATCCCGAAGGCGTGTACATTAAGAAATGGGTACCCGAACTCCGCGACGTGAAGCTGATCGACCTTATGCGGCCCCCAAACAGCCCGCTGATTAAAGGTTACCCTCTGCCCATGGTCGACCACGACCGCGAACGGGAGTTAACCGTCGAACGGTTTCAGCGGGCTCAACAAGGTAAGGCGCCGGAAAAGACGGATTGCCGTGACCCATTTCCGTAAGGGTTAGCCGGGCACCACGGCGTTCAACCGCTCTCTTCCACCGGCACGGCACGGCCACGGCGCCACACAAACCAACCCCCGACCGCTTTCTCATCCGGCGGATCCCCGGCGGTCACCCCAGCCTCCCTCAAGTGCTGCGTCGTCCGCGGCCGCACCCGCGCCCCCTGCTCTTCCACAAACGCCCGGCGGCCCAGCACCAGCCCGTAGGTCAGAAATCGCAGCCGGCACCTCAGCCGCTCCAGCCACGACAGCGCCCCCTGTTCCTGCTCGACCACCCGGCGGGCTGCCTCCAGGCCCAGCGCCGCTTGGCCCGCCTGCGAACTGACCACCCCCGTACGATACAGCAATCGCCGGTAGGCCGCCTGCACCTCCGTCCAGTCAGCCCCTGTCTGCGAATCGTAACCCAAGGCGCGCGCAAGCCCTGCCCGCAACCGGCCTGCCCCCACCGCCTCGCCATAGCCGCAGTAACGGTAATCTTTCGGGTCAGCGCATAATCCAGCCCGCACCGGATTGAGGTCGATGTAGAGGGCCACGGCCGTCAGCGCTACGCCCCCGTCGACCAGCAGGCTTTTGAATCGTTCGGCCCACAGCGCCCCGTAGCGATCGTGCTTGCGGTTGTACCACTGGGCAAAGCGGCTTTTGAGCTCCTGAAGGAAGCGGGACAGGTCGAACATACGCGCTTGGTAGCTTCGCCGTAAGGTTTGGGCAGCTAGCTCGCCTCCGGGCGTCTTGCCTTGCAGCACCCGCTCGTCGGTGTTGCGGCGTTCCGGCCCATAGAGGGCCTCGACCCGGTCCAGCAACTCCGGGTCGGACAGGAGACGGGGTTGGGGCACTTCGCACAAGATATGGAAGTGATTGCCCATAAGGGCGTAAGTGAGAATCGTGATGCCGCTGAAAGCCGCCAGCCCGTGCAGAAGGCGTACGAAGTACTCCGCTTCTCCGGAGCCGTACCCGGTGGTTTTAAAGATGAATTCGCCGCCGGTGATGCGCGACAGGCAGTGGTAAAAGCAGGTGGGGCCGGGGCCTTTGAGGCGGGCGAGACGCATGGGTCAGGCGAATTCATAACTCATAAAAACAAAGTTGCAAATACGGATTCTCATTCCCCTTGCCCTGGCGGCAATTGGTCTGTCCCTATCGATCCACGCCAACCAGCGACCGCGCTCCCGCGGGTCGCCCCAACCGAGGCCGGGCGCCGATAAAACATCGATCAATTAGGCCTGTCCGCATCGACGAATAATGGCCAGCTCCGGTAAGCGGGTCTGTCCCGGTCGCCCCACAAGACGTGCCCACCCGTATTACCCTCCCCGACTTGGGCGCAGCGCCGGGCCAAGGTTGGCCAAATGGGCCGATTTAGCCCGCTGGCGCTCCGGCTGCGCCGCCCCCGGGAAACCTCCGGTACGGGGACAGGCCAGATTATACGACGGGGACAGGCCAGATGATACCAGGGAGCGGCCTACAAGGGCCAAGGCTCTCCTCCAGATCGGAAGAGCGGGTCCGTTCTTCCTTGGACCCTGGGCGTACATAGGGACAGGCCCGTTTTTCTCCTAGGGACAGGTCCGTTTGTTTCCCGAGTGTGGAATGACGAAAGGCGCAATGACTTGGAGGTTTCTGCCTCGTAATCGCTGGCACCCGGCACAGTACCGCGGGTACCCCGGACCTAGTGCAATCTCGAAGGACGTGTTGTGAGAGTACCCGGGCCGTGGTAAGCTCGACGATGGAGCCTCCGTTGTTTGTGCGGCCCTTGACGGCCGAAGAAGTCCAGCAGCTGCGCGCCGGCCTGCAGTCCCGGGACGCCTTCACGCTGCGTCGCTGCCAAATCCTGCGGGCCAGCGCCCAGGGCCAACGGCCGGCCCAAATCGCCGCCGCCCTGGGCTGCGCCTCCCAAACGGTGCGCAACACCCTCCACGCCTTCGAGCAGCAAGGGCCCGACTGCTTGACGCGGGGCTCCAGCCGGCCCCACTCGGCCCACCGGCTGCTGGACGCCCCGCGGGCCGAGCGCTTACGGGACTTGCTGCACCAAAGCCCGCGCGCCTTCGGCTACCCCCAGAGCCACTGGACGTTGCCACTGGCGGCCGAAGTGGCTTACCAGCAGGGGCTCAGCGAGCGGGTGTTGAGTGCTGAGACGGTGCGGCAGGCCATCCAGCGGCTGCGCCTGGGCTGGAAGCGGGCCAAGCAGTGGATCACGAGCCCCGACCCGGCCCACGAGCGAAAAAAAAAGCCCGGGCGCGGCTCTTGAGGTTAGCTGAGGCGCACCCCGACTGGGTGGTGGGTTTTGTCGATGAGACCTGGTGGAGCCGGTTGGCCCGCCCGGCGCTGCACGCCTGGAGCGGGCCGGAAGGGCCCTTGCGGTTAGAAGAACTTCAGGCCGACAAGGACGACCCGGACCCTAAAGCCCTCTGCTGTTACGGGTTGTTGCGGGCCGACACCGAGGCCATCTGGCTGCGCTTCGTGCAAGGCCGGCCGGTTAGTCAGGTCACCGAGGATTTCCTGGGCTGGGCCTGCGAGCGGTTGGCCGCCGAAGGGCGCCGGGCCCTCTTGTTAGTTTGGGACAACGCGGCCTGGCACAAGAGGAGAGCGGGTGCGCGCCTGGATTCGGGCGCAAAACCGGCGGCTCAAACGCGAAGGGCGCGTGCGCATCGTGGTTTGCGCCTTGCCGATCAAGAGCCCGTGGCTCAACCGGATCGAGCCTTACTGGGTGCACGGCAAACGCGCCATCCTCGAAGCGGACCGCAAAGTGACGGCGGCCGAAACCATCGAGCGGGTCTGCGCTTACTTCGGCTGCGAAAGCTTCCCGCCGCTTGCCCAACAGCTCAATTGAAACTGCACTAGGGCAGGGCAGGAACGTTTGTCCCCGCCCCCTTACTCTGCAGACGCGGCGCTTGGGTTGAAGCGGCTCAGGGGCCAGACGAGAGCGCCATGATGACTCCACACCGCTCGCGGATTAGAGGAATCCGTTTCGCGCAGGGTGTAAATTATCCGTTTGATCCGCAGCGTGTATTAGTTATTTATGCAAGCCTTTTTCGGTACCCGCCTGCTCTGCCTCTTTCTTTTGTTTATCTCCCCTGCCCTTTCCGTTCATGCTGAGGATTTCGGATCCGCCCTGGCCAGGGTCGACCAACTCGAAGATCGGGGTGAATTAAAGCCGGCTCTCGAAATTCTTGAGGAGCTCAATCGGACTCACCCGGACAACCCGTCCGTGCTTTACCGATTTTCTAATGTGTACGCAGACCTGGTGGACACCGCGCCGGAAAAAGAACAGAGAACGCTTGCGAAACAGGCGCTGACCTACGCGCAACGTGCGGTAACGGGGGCGCCCTACGATGCAAAAGCGCACCTTGCGCTCGCCATCGCCTACGGCAAGATGGCCGACTTCGTCGATAACCGAACGAAAATGGAATACTCGAAGTACGTTAAGTCGGAGGCGGAACGAGCGGTCCGGCTGGACCCGAAACTCGACGATGGATACGAGGTTCTGGCGCGTTGGCACTTCGAGATGGCGACGCTGAACCCGATCCTGGCCGGAATTGCCAGGATCCTTTACGGGGATTTGCCCCCCGCGTCGAAGGAGCAAGCCTTCGAAAATTTCAACAAAGCCATCGCGATCTCGCCGAACAACATCGGCTACCATGCCGAGTACGCCAAAGCTTTGGAGAAGAGTGGTCAGGTTCAGGCGGCGAAAGCCGAGTGGCGCAAGGTTCTCCAACTCCCGCCGCAGGACGATGAAGACCGCCGTTACCAGCGCGAAGCAGCCGCCAAACTGCGTTAAAGGCCACCTTCACGGACACCCAGTCCCCCGCGGCGCCGCCATTCATGCGTCAACGCACGTTGTCGCGCCTGCCGAACAGCACGGACAACCACCCCAGCAACATCCCGATTCCGCCAAAGGGTGTAATTGCCCCAAAGGCCGAAATGCGGGTGACCGCGAGAAGGTACAATGAACCGCTAAAGATTACCACGCCCAGAAAAAAGGACCAGAAAGTCAATCGTGAAATGGCGGCCTGCCCGGAGATGGCCAGGAGGGCCACAGCATGCACCAAGTGGTAAAGTACGGCTGTTTGCCAGACCGGCATCATACCTGCTGCCTCCAGGCTGGGATGCAACGCGTGCGCACCGAAGGCACCCAACAGCACCCCAAAGAAACCGAGTACAGCCGTCAATTTTCTTGCTAGTTGGACGTTCATTAGACGTTGGATTAAGGATCAAATGAGGCACTTATACCTTTTTGTGTTCAGTTTCGCTTTGCTGACAAGACTCGCCGCCGCCGCAGCAGCAACAACAACATCAGCAGCAGCAGATCTCGCTGCCAATCTCGCGCAGGCGGATCAAGCCGAGCAAGCCGGCGAAACTGACCGCGCCATCGAGATTCTCAAAAGAGCGGAAAACCAGGATCCGGGTAACGCCCAAATCGAAAAACGGCTCAGCCGCCTGTACAGCTGGAAGATCGAAGACACAAACATTCCCGGCGAACGGAAAAATTACGCGGATCTGGCAGTTAGGCTGGGTGAGAATGCCGTCCGCAAGCTTCCCGGCGATCCGCAGGCCCACATCGCGCTGGCCGCAGCCTACGGCGAGATCTGCGACATGCTGGACGGCCGCACCCGAGTTGAATACTCCAAACGGGTTTACCATGAAGTCACGCGCGGACTGCAACTGGACCCGTCCAACGATTACGGGCACCTGATTCTGGCGCGTTGGAATTTTGAAATGGCGAACACCAACCCGATCCTACGCGGGATCGCCCAGGTGGTTTATGGGCAGTTCCCCCCTGCCTCCAAGGAAGAGGCGATCGAGAATTTTAGAAAGGCGATTGCGTTGGCGCCCAATCGTATCATCCACCACGCCGAGTACGCCAAAGTTCTCGAGGCCATGGGCAATATGCCGGCGGCCCGGGAGCAATGGCAAAAAGTGTCGGAACTAAAGCCGGTCGACGCGCAGGACCGTCGCTACCAAACCTTGGCGGCGGCTCGTTTGGGCAGATAAACTGGCGTGCCCTTTCACTCAACCGTTTCCAGGAGGGCACGGTAAGCTGCCAGGACGCCTGCCCGCACCGGCTGAGCTCTTTCCGCCAAGTGGCGCTGCAAACGAACGTATTCACCCCGGCCATCACTGGTTTCCAGGGGGATCGGCTCGTACCCTAACGGCTTCAAGTCATACGGGCTTGCGCGCATATCGATCTCCCGCGCGGCCACCGCGAGCAGGAACGCGTCGGCGAGCAATTCGCCCGCTAACCAAGGGTAAACTTTATAGCAGAACCGGTATAGATCCATGTTCACGTGAATGCACCCGCGCTGGTCGTGTGCCGTGGTGGTGTCACGGCTCAGGGCAAGCTCGTTTCGCGGCAGGGCTGCGCCGGTAAAAAAGCGATAAGCGTCGTAATGGGTGCAACACAGGGCTTGTTCTTCCAAAACCCGCTCAAGCTCACCGGCAGCCAACCGGAGATTCATCTGGGAATGCCGCGTTCCCCGGCTGCGGTAAACCATCGCCCACTCATGCAAGCCGAGACACGCAAAGGCGGGTGGCCGCGCACTGGTCGTTGTCAGAAAATGCGCAGCCCACCGCAGGTAATCGAGGCGCGCAGCCGGAAACGGCGCCACGCGAACCCCGCCCGCAACCTCCATAAAACCTTTCCTCCCCGCAAACGCCGGACCCGCCCGCGATCCGCCCAGCACCACGCCCGGTCCGGGGCTCCAGCGCAGCAGCGAACCGGGCCGGAACGAGTAGTATTCGAACAGAAAATCGTAAATGGGATGTTTTTCCTGGCGCGACTTTCGTGCGAGGGCAGGCAGCACGTACGGTTCGAGGCGGAGCCGATGCCGCTGCATCCGTTCCATCCACTCGTCTTCACCCCAAACCGTGCACGTCATCAGAAGTTTTTAGGGCCATCCGGCACCAACGGCAAACGCGCCGTCGAACCGGCTCGTTCGTCGCAACGGCGCAGACCGCCCCATCCCGCCGCTTGGTTCCCGCTCCAAAGCCGGCGGGCGCGTACTGGTGCGGTGTCCCGCACAATACGCTTGATTAATTGACCCGGGCACGGAATGCTCCGTCGAGCATGCAGTTTACCTATGACGTCGCGGTGATCGGGGGCGCGATAGCAGGTGCCTCTGCCGCTTTCCTGCTAAAGCATCAGCACCCTGACTTGCGCGTCTTGATCATCGAAAAATCGACCGAATTTGACCGTAAAGTCGGGGAATCGACCAGTGAAGTCAGCGCCAGCTTCCTGAGCCGGGTGCTCAACCTGGCCCAACACCTCGGTCACGAGCAATTGACGAAGTCCGGACTGCGTTTTTGGTTTTACCGGCAACCAGCCGATAACTTCGACCGCTGCGCCGAACTCGGACCGCTGTACCAGACGCGGCTTCCGACTTTTCAACTGGACCGTTCCAAGCTTGATCAGGTGATCCTGGAGAAAGCCGCGGCCGCCGGCTGCGAACTCTGGCGCCCTGCAAAAATCAAAGATTTATCCCTGGGGGGTGAGGGCCGCAATCAGATCACCGTACGCGTTGGGGAGGAGATGCGCACGGTTACGGCCCGGTGGGTCATTGACGGGACTGGCCGTGCAACCATCATCGCGCGAAAGTTAAAGCTCTTCCGTTCTCTTGAAGAGCTTCCGACCAACGCGGTCTGGGCGCGCTTCAAAGGGGTGACCGACATCGACGGCCTTCAACTCTGGGACGAACGCCCCGATTTTGCCCATTCTTGCAGGGTCATGCGCCAGTGGGCAACCAACCATCTGATGGGGTACGGCTGGTGGTGCTGGATCATCCCACTTCGAGGCGGAGATTTCAGCGTCGGGATCGTTTACGATCAGCGGATTTATGAATTGCCCCCCGGTCCGACCTTGGCCGACCGGTTGAAAGCGCACCTGCTGACCCACCCGCTGGGCCGGAAGCTCTTTGCAAACGCACAGCATATTGAGAACGACGTTCGCGCCTATTCGCAGCTTCCCTTTTACAGCGAGCAAACGATGGGGGACGGTTGGATCCTGGTGGGGGACGCGGCCGGATTCCTGGATCCTCTTTACAGCCCGGGGCTCGACATGGTGGCCTTCACGGTCAGTGCTGCCGTGGACCTGGTGGCAGACGCATTGGTGGGCCGGGATATTTCGGCCCGGCGAGACGCTTACAACCGGTCTTACCAAGAACAATATCGCACCTGGTTCGAAGGGGTCTATAAAGACAAGTATTATTACATGGGCGATGCCGAGCTCATGACCATCGCGTTCCTGCTGGACGTGGGCTGCTACTTTATCGGTCCGGTGCGCCAGGTTTACGGCCGCTGCCCGAAACGTTACACCATTTTTCCCTATACCGGGCCGATCGGTTCGTCGGTGGGCAGGTTTATGCGACTCTACAATCGCCGCTTGGTCGCGATCGCAAAACGGCGGTACGCGGCCGGTATTTACGGTTCCGCCAACCTTGACCGCCGGCTTCTGCTTCCCGGCTTTAGCCCGGACCACACGAGTTTCAAATTCATCCGTCTTGGAGTACGCAAGTGGCTCAGGGCCGAGTGGCAACATCGTTTTACCCGAATTTCCAAGGGGACCGGCAGCCAGTCTGGAAAAGGGGACCACGGCCAGCCCTCAGAAACGCCAAGCGCTGCGTCCGGGACAGTAAAACAAGCCTGATGTTGCTGGTCGTGCCCAACTTGCGGAATCGACCGCACCCATCCCCCGTCAACCAACCACCGCAATTTTGTCACCGTCATCGAATCGTCTGATCGTCGTCAAAGCGACGGATTGTCACGTGTTTCCAAACCACGGTGCTTCAGAAGTGGCCGTTCCGACGCCCTCCCGGACCAGGTTCGCTTGAGGGCCGGCTTCAGAGAGACCGTTGCGGCTCCGACCGGCAGAGCGGTTCGCTTACCTCGAAACACCCATTTTTCTTTCGTTGCTATGGCCAAAGATTTCAAACCTACCGTTGAGGCCCTCCGGCAGATGACGGAGAAGGCTAAAGCGGGACGGCTCGCCGCAGCTGATGAGCAAGCCGGGGCCTCCTCGTTCCGCGATTTAGTCCTCGGCGGCGGTAAAGCTCTCGCGGCGGCGCTTGAGTTACTCAATGAAGTGCCCTGGTACATTTCCGTGAACGGGACAGTTGACGCGTGGGCGCACCTCACCCCGGCGCGGAAACGCAGTTTTCTGGCTGCGTTGCGCCCTCTGCAGGCCGAGGTGGCCCTGCGGATGCGGTTAAGCATTGCCCGCGGGCTTTTCAAGGTTGACCCGGAAAGCGCTCTTAAGTTGATCGTCAGCACCCTGGGGGAAATGCACAAGAGCGGGAACTTACAAGGCCGTGACCGGTCTGCGGTAGCCAACGTGCTGATCGGGAAAACGAAGCCTTGGCTGTTCCAGCTTGACTTGTCCAAGTTGAGAGCCGCCGACGCAAAGCTCATTGCCGTCTGTGCGCTGGAAGCGTGTACGGTTGCAAGTCCGCCCGCAGCCTTTGCGGTGATTGAATGGGCCAAACCGTACGCGGCGGTATCAGCCCTGAACGAGGAGGCACGGTCTGAATTGGCGAAAGTCCTGGCGAAATGGTCAGGCCGCTGGCAGAAACAAATCGCCAAGCTCGACCTTCCGGACGACGTGCGTGCGCAGGTCGGCAGTGCAAAAAGCGCTCAGCCGCAACCTGCCGCGCCGGATCCCGCACCCGCCAACCCGGCTTCCGTGCCGCCGCCTTCCGCTGATCCGGATGCGCCGGCTCCGGCCGAACCGCAACCGCCTGCATCACGCGAGAAAGCGGCCAAGCCCACGAACCCCCGTCACGCGGCCCGGCCGGCACCGGCTCAAAAGACTCCTCAGAAACCGGCTGGGAGAGAAAACCAAAACCTGGTGATTTCCGATTTGCTCCGGCAAGTCGAACACCGGTTCGAACAAGTAAAAGGGGAATTGCAGGCTGCACGGCAGCAACTTCGCAACCTTACCCCCGTGAACGGTTCGAGCAGCGGCGGGGCCGCCGGGGCGCACGCGCCGGAGCTCCAGAAGCTGCGGGAAGAGAACTCGCGCCTGACCGAAGAGATTCGGCAACTGCGTGGAATCCTGGATGAACTGGCGGCAGACCGGTTCGACGTGGCCGTCAGCCGCCGCGCCGATACCGAGCAGCCTGACAATGACCCGCTGTCTCAGTACCAATCCCTGTTGACCCTGAAACTGCGGGAGGAGATCATGCGGTTCCAGTCGCTCAACCGCGAGAATCACCTGGATGGTTTGCCACTCCTCCTGGAGAACGTCATTAACGTGTTGGAGGCGCACGGCATCGATCTTTCCAACATCCAGCCCCCGCCGCCGCCGCCCAAACGCAGGTATTAAGATTTAAGATGCAGTCATGTTTCCGGGGACACGACTTCCGCATTGAGGTTCGGCCTGTGGCGATCTAGGCTAACCTTTGCGGCGGGGCCGACGGCGGCCGGTCGCTTCCAGATCATTCGCCAAAAGCACGTTCCGAAACGGGCGGAGCCGGCCCAGGGAGAGGGATCCTTTATTGCGGAATGTATTTTTGGCAAACGGTACAGCCATGGACCGCAAAATCATCCACCTCGACATGGATTGCTTTTATGCGGCAATCGAGGTGCGCGATCATCCGGAACTGGCCGGAAAACCGGTCGGCGTCGGTGGGGCACGCCACCGGCGCGGTGTGTTGACGACGTGCAACTACGAGGCACGCAAATACGGCGTGCGGTCGGCCATGCCGACGTTCGAGGCCTTACAAAAGTGCCCGCACCTGATCGTGATGCCGACGCGCTTCGACGTCTACCGCCGCGAATCGGCCCGGATCCGAAACATTCTCTACAAGTTTACCTCCATTGTTGAACCGCTCTCACTCGATGAGGCCTTTCTCGACCTGAGCGCTCAGGAAGGAGAACCCGTGGCCGTAGCAAAAGTGATCCGTGAGATGATCCGCCAGCAGACCGGGCTGACGGCTTCCGCCGGAATCGCCCCGAATAAAATGCTGGCCAAGATCGCGAGCGACTGGCGAAAGCCGAACGGCCAGTTTGAGATCAAGCCGGAAGACGTACCGGCTTTCATGGAGAATTTGCCCGTTCACCGGCTGTGGGGTATCGGCCAGAAAACCGCGAAGCGGCTGGCCGGCAGCGGCATTCAAACGTGCCGCCAGCTGCAGGCTTATCCGCGCCTGCAGCTCTATTCCTGGTTCGGCAAATTCGGGCTCGAACTTTTCCAACTCTGCCGGGGAATCGACGAGCGGCCGGTGGAGCCGGACCGGCACAGGAAATCCTTAAGCAACGAGAGGACTTTCGTGCATAATCTCACCTCGCCGGCGCAATGCGAGGGTAAGTTGCCTGAGTTGTTCGAAGATCTGATGCAAGACCTGGCCAAGCATGACGGCAAAACCAAAGTACGCGGGGTGATGGTAAAGATCCGGTTTGCCGACTTCACGCGGACGACCGTGGAACGGGCGGACCTGCCCCTTGCGCTCGAGAGCTTCCGGCTTCTACTCCACGAAGGGCTTCAACGTAAGACCCTGCCCGTCCGCCTGCTGGGCGTCGGGGTCCGTCTGGATGAGCCCGACGAATCGACCGATACGCAGCTCGAGTTCGACCTGGCGTGAAAAGAAGATCCGCAAAGCACGCACACCACGCAGAAAACGACAAAACGTCCACAGATTACACCGGCACCGATTAACCCGGATGAAGCGATCACCCGGCAGCGTTGGCGTTCTTCATTTGTGGCATTTCTCCGCTGGTGGCATTTGTGGCATTCTTTACCATGCTCACGCCGTACACGTTCTCACCCCAGGCTCGTCTCCTGGATTTTATGCGCCAAGCGGCCGACCCGACGCTGATTAACCTGGCAGCCGGCCTGCCCTCTTCCCTCTCCGTTCCGAAACAGGAAATTGCGGCCGCGTTCAACCACGTGTTCCTGGCAGACGCCGACCCTGCGCTCGGGTACCATTCCCCTGACGGTGATTACGCGTTGCGCGCGCTGATCGCCGGCCGGCTCAGCCGGCGGGGGATACGCGTCTCGGCTGAGCAAATCGTGATGACCACGGGCTGCACCCAGGCATTGCATGGAATGATCCGGCTCTGGGCGCGGCCCGGTGACGTCGTGGCCTGCGAAGCACCCGCCTATTATGCTTCCCTGGAAGTTTTGGGAGACCTCGGCGTTCAAGTCCTGCCCATACCCGTACGCGACGAGCAAGGAATTGACCTCGACTGGGTAGCCACGCTCTTTCCCAAGTTTCAGCCCAGGTTTGTCGTCGTGTGCCCGACGCTTTCGAACCCTTCCGGTGCAACTCTGCCGCCGGAAAACCGCGAAACGCTCCTCGAGCTCTGCCGGCGTTCCGGGACGCGGATCATCGAGGATGACATTTATGGGGAGTTATGCGAGGACGCCAAAGTGCAGCCGATCCGCGCGTACGACGACGGCACCACGGTGGCTTACGTGAGCAGCTTTTCGAAAACGGTTGCACCCGGCCTTCGACTCGGTTTCTGCGTGCCCGGACCGGATTACGATCGTTTTGCCCTGTTGAAATGCCAGCAGGACATGCACTCCGCGACGCTGTGCGAGGCCGGTTTCCGGCGATACCTCGAACGGGGCACCCTCGACGATCAACTGGACACGCTGCGCAAGTTTAACCGGGAACGCCGCGAACTCGGGCTTGGCGTAATCGCCGAGCATTTCCCAGCCGACGCCAAGGTTTGGGAACCGGCCGGCGGTTTCATGCTGTGGGTTGACCTCGTTGACGGAACCGACCTTGAGACCGTCTACCGTGCAGCCCTGGCGGAAAAAGTGGCTTTCTGCCGCGGCAACGCCTTTTACACCACGCCGGCGGTGCCTGCCGCGATGCGTCTGAACACCTCGCGGCCCACACCGGACGAACTCGTTCGCGGCCTGAAAATTCTCGGAAAAATTTTGCGCGCACACCGGAATTATCCGCAGAACACGCCGAAGAACGCAGCAAAGAGAAAACATCCACAGATTACACGGATTGCCACAGATTAAGGTCACAAGGCGGCCGCAGCGGGTTTGGCGGGCACAGCGGAAGAGTTCACACGGTCACACCACGGGCACAGCGGAAGAGTTCACACGGCGCCGCGGCGGAACACGGCGGCCACGGCGGGAAGAGGAAAAGTTCGGGGCTCGGCGTTCGGAGTTCGGAGACGTCGTACAGCCGGATTCGATTTCCCCCGAGGTCAGGCTCACACCGCGGAAAAACGGAGTTATCCGCAGAACACGCCGAAGAACGCAGCAAAAGAATCCCAAACGCTGGACTTGACACCGACAGGCGGCGCCCATGCTGCCGCTCCGAACTCCGAACTCCGAACTCCGAACTCCGAACTCCGAACTCCGAACTCCGAACTCCGAACTCCGAACTCCGAACTCCGAACTCCGAACTCCG
>JAFBAP010000184.1 GCA_019247695.1 Verrucomicrobiota bacterium
TCAAATCGTGCGGGCGATCGAACCGCGCCTGAGCCTGCGCGAGTTGATCGAAAATTGGCACGACTTGGCCGCGGCGCTACGCGAGTCCCCTCGGAAACGCCAGTCCCAGGCGCAGAATTTTCTCAAAACAAGTTAGCGCTTATGGGGTAAACCCCTGGGCTACGATCCGCCGCATTTTCGGGGCTGAAACCCGGTCGAAATTCCACCAGGGTAACTATCTGAATTGGTGTAAGACCCGTTCAACAAGGTGCGGAGCATCCTCCAGCGCCGATACCCCTGTTAGCCGACATTCTTTGCAGGCCCCGGGCCAGGGTACACATAGGACAAACGCCCAAGCGTCATCCCTTACGGGTCCAGCATTATTCTTTTCCCCGATTCAAATGATTCAACCGCGGCCCAGGCCAGTTGCAGGGCGCGCCGTCCGGCCCGGGCATGCACCGGTGGTTGATCGCCGCGTTTGAAGGCGTCGAGCACAGCGTGGAGATGCACATCGAACGTACGGTGAAATTCGCGATCAAAGTCGTTGAAATAACCGGCCTGCCAAACCTCACTTGTCTCCTCACCCGCCTTTTGAAAGGAAAAACGTCTAACCGTGTCATCGACCACGAGCCGGCCTTTGGTACCGTTGATCTCGAGGCGGTGCGTGTCCTGGTAAGCATAAGATGAATCGTAGGTGCCCGTCATGCTGCCGACCGCACCGGTTGCGAAACGTAAAGCCAGCACCATCGTGCGATAGCCGCCTCCGGTAAGGTCCGTCATTTCGGCCATGATCGAGCGAATCGGACCGCACAAGTGCTCCAGTTGATCAAAGCCGTGGCATTGCGTTTCGATCAAGTTAGCATGGGGATGCGGGCTTACGTTGGCTTCGCCGCCGAATCGCCAGATAGCGTGAGTGATCTCGCCCAGGCGGCCTTCTTCAACGGCGCTGCGCGCGAGGCGCAGCGGCTTCGCATACCGGTGGTTGAAATTGATTGCAAAGAACAAACCGCGTTTCTCCGCTTCGGCCAGTAATTGGTCAGCTTCCGCGAGCTCGAACACAAACGGCTTTTCTACCAGCAGCGCGTACCCGGCCCGGATTACCTCCAGGGTAGCTTCAAAATGTTCCAGGTTCGGCAGCGAAAGACTGACCAAATCAGGCCGCTCCCGGTCAAGCATTTCTCCGATGTTCGTATAGGCACGCATGCCGAACTCGGCCGCACGCGCCTGCGTTCTTGCCAGGGTGCGCCCGGCTACGGCGCAGAGGGCCACGTCTTCCCGCTGCGAGAAAACGCGGGCATGCTGGCGGCCCCATTGGCCGGCCCCTATCAGGCAAACCTTTAGTTTCGGGTCGGTGGCGCTCATTGTTCGATAAGTACTTTGCCGGTTTCCCCGTCCAGGAAGAACATTTCAAATGCCTCCTGAATTCTATCAACACTCAGACGGTGGGTGATGATCTGGCTCATGTAATCACGGTGTTCCTGCAGCCGTCGCAAGTTGACCGGCAATTCATTGTACCGGAAGTACTCGCTGCCGGCCACGCTTCGCTCCGGGCTGATGAGGTCCGGTGAAACCTTGAGGGTGATACCTTCGCCGTGGCCGACGCAGATCAGCGAGCCCCGTTGGGCCAGCGCGTTAAGGGCTGCCTGGCGCGCGGCCTGCCTGCCGCTGGTGTCCACCGCCATGTCGACGCGTTCCAACCCGTGCGCCTTGATGCCCTCGTCGAGCGTGGTTTTTGCGACATTGATGGGCAGACCACCAAGACGTTCCGCGAGCCTGAGCCGGTAGGCGACCACGTCGGTGAGTAGGACCTTTAACTCGCGGCCCAGGATGATCTTGGCCATGGCGAGGACGCCCAGCCCGATCGGCCCGGCCCCGGTAACCAGGAGCGATTCGATGTCCGGTCGCATAAGCTGGCAGCGCTCAATCGCGTGTCCGCCCGTACCCATGATGTCCAGCAGCAGGGTTGCTTCGGTTGGAGAAATCCCGTCCGGCACCGGAAAAAAGATGTTTTCGTGAATCAACTCGTATTGGCCGTACCCTCCATCACGGTTGAATCCCATGTCGCCGCGCTTGTGGAGGCACTGATTCGTGAAACCCAACCGGCACGAACGGCATTCGCCACAGAAGTCCATCAGGAAAACCACCCCGCTTGTACCGGCGGGCGTCTGCGTCCCCGGTCCGCAGGCTACCACCGTGCCGGCCGCTTCATGGCCGGGTGTGACGGATGCACCGTCATAAAATTGCGGGCGTTCCGAGCCGCAGAGTGCGTTGGCATGGATTCGAAGCAATAATTGGCTCGGCCCTGGCTCGGGCACCTCTTTCTCGGCAAAGTGGATTTTTTTGTTCCCTGAAAAGACGGGAACCCGGCAACTGGGGGGTATCGGTTTGTTCATTTGCGCTAAGCCGGACGGTCTGGCGGGGGGATAATACGTCCATCATGATCCGCCCCGCCGCCTTTTTCCATCCGGACTTGTGCCCGTCACCCTACCGGTGGAATTGCTCCGGCGAAACCGCAATTCCCAACGCGCCGGCATTTTGGCAGGGCCCGCTTGCTCACGGCATTTCAGGCTACGGCGGTCAGCCTTCCACCTCCGCAACCTCTTCCGGGGTAAGCCGCCAGTCACCTGCCCCCATGACGCCTTCAACCTGTTTGGCGTTGCGCGCGCCGACAATGGCTCCCGTAATGACCGGCAGGCGTAACGTCCAGGCAATCGCTGCCTGTCCCGGAGTGCGCCCGTGCCGCTCAGCCACGACGCGCAGCCGCTCGGCCAGAGCCAGGTTGCCGGAAAGTTTCGGCTCCTGGAAGTCCGCGTTGTTGCGGCGCCAGTCGTCCGGCGGCAGATTCGCCACGCGTTCTTTCGTCATCGCGCCCGTCAGCAACCCCGAGCCCATGGGCGAATAGACGACGACCCCGACATGGTTGGCCTCGCACCACCGCAGTTGCTCCGCCTCCACGCTGCGGTTGATCAACGAATAGGGCGGCTGCAGGCTGGTGACGGGTGCGATGGATTGGACGCGCTCCAATTCCTCCCGGCTGAAGTTCGAGGTCCCGATCCAGCGCACTTTGCCCTCTTTTTGCAACGCAGCGAGCGTGCGCCACCCCTCCTCGGTTTCGGCCAGATCGTCTGCCGGCCAGTGGATCTGGTAAAGGTCAATAGCCTCAACCTTAAGCCGGCGCAGGCTCTCCTCGCACTCGCGACGCACCGATGCCTCCCTGAGCGAGTAGTCGACCTTACGCTGAGCGTCCCAGATTATGCCGCATTTCGTGAAAATATAGGGTCGCGGGCCGCCCCAGTCTGCAAGGGCGCGGGCCACGACCTCTTCGGAGTGGCCCAGGCCGTAAGCAGGGGCTGTGTCGATCCAGTTGACGCCCAATTCGAGCGCACGATGAAGAGCGGTGATCGAGTCCTGGTCTTCCTGAGGACCCCAGCCAAACTGCCACGGGCCGCCGAGCGCCCAAGCGCCGAAGCCGATCGGGGTGATGTTCAGGTCTGAGTTGCCAAGAGGTCGTATGTTCATGAGATTTGAGGAACTGGTGAGTTAAGGAATATTCTCCAGCCTGCAGATATTATCGCCGAACAGGGGAGGACCGGTGGTCACGAGGAGCGCCCATTATAGAAGCCACCGCCTGAATCCGGACCTATGATCACATACGCAAAGCCCGGCGTTACGGACAAAAACCCCGGACCGGCCGGGCCCGGCATCCAAAAAACGGTCGAACGCGTTGCGCATGTTGCGTACGGACGGACGCGAGGATTGCTCACGTTTGTGGGCCGGATGAAGTGATCCACACGGAGGCGGGTCGCGCACGCCAGCAGAATGCAGGCGCCCGGCGGCCCACCGGGGGTACGCGCCGCCGTTTGTTTCTCTTGAGCTCGTCGAAGCGTGCGCCGGCTTGACCTGGCAACCTTCAGGTTGGTTTGGTTTGTGAGGGTTCTAGGCTTGATATTGTTTTTGAAAAAGCGAGAATTTTCACGGGTGCCGGAAAAAAGGAAGCCATGATCCCCTGAGGCACCCTGTTAAATGCGAGAAACCTGCATCGTCGACCTCCGGCCGTGAGCCACATCAACCATAAAAGAAAGGCCTCCCATGTCTACGCTTAAATCCATCACGGTTTACGAAGGCCGGTTCATTCTCGAGTATTCGCGAGACGTTCAAGGCAAGACTGCCGGCTCCTTTGTGATTGAGAATCCGCCCGGGGACCCGCTGCCGGCCGGCGACAGCCTAAATGAAGCGAAGCGGGTGATCGATGGGCTGGCGGGGAGATCCGCAGCGTGCCCCTCACTCCCAGGCGAATCAGCGTCGCGTGCAGCCTGCGAAGGGAGCGGGACGGCCGTGCTCCAGCACCCTGTACCCGATTCCGGTGGTTTGGCTGAAGCCGGGACCTGTCCACCGTACGCAATGAGGGCGGTGGACGAGTCCATCCTTAACGCCTTGCGAGATCGCGTTTCCCAGGACGACGGATCCGTGCGCCGCATTGCACGGTTTTTGAGTGTACACTCAGGCGTGATTCTCGAGTGGTTGGCCGGCAGACGCAAGCCGCGCCAGGCAACGTTGGAACGAATTGCGGCTTACCTTAAGGGGCCGGTGATTCGAGCCTGACTTCTCGACGGCCTTGGAAAGAGTTGTTGTCCCATGGCCCGAGTGGCCCGAGTTCAGGGGCACCGTGTTTTTATCGGAGACGTGTTCCGATTTGCAATCGATTCGTTTTCAATTACGACAGATATGCAACCCCGGTGTGATTGAATGAAAGCGACCGATTCACCCCTCCCGAGCAGCATTGCTTTCGTGGCCGAAACCGGATTTATCCCCGAAGCCACGGCCCATTACCAGAAGCGCCTCTCGGACCTGCGGGGACTCTTTCTGGATCCGGTTGCCCTGGAGCAGCGCATTCAGGACGAGAATGATCCTGTCTGTTATGAGAACTACGCCTTCAATAACAGCCAGGCGGATGGCGACATCTTTTTTGGTACGACGATCATTTACCCGGGAAAAGTAGGGCTGGAATACCATCTCACGCGCGGCCATTTTCACCGGAAACGCGACCACGCGGAAACTTACCAGGCACTTTCAGGTCGAGGCCTGGTTCTGTTTGAGCGCGAGGACGGCACCACTTATACGGCAGAACTTGCTCCGGGCAAGGTCACCTACGTTCCTCCGTTCTGGGCTCACCGTTCGGTCAACACCGGTCCCGTGCCCTTGGTTTTTCTCTGGACCTGCCCGGTCGAAGCGGGCCATGACTACGAAGCCCTGCGTGGACGCGGGATGCGGCAGGTGGTGCTGGAGCGCGATGGCCGCGCCTGCGTCGAGAATCGCCCCTGAGAAGCCGTGTCGTCCGTTGAGCAGGCGTCTTCCTTCCCAGATGCCCTGCCGGCTTTATACCTATGGGACCGTATAAACGTCTCTACGGAGCGTCCTCCGGCGCCGGCGCCCCCTGGGCCGGCATTCTACCGAGATAACTTATCTGAATAGTATGAGGAGGCGTTTCGCCCCGCCCTTGAACGCGCGCTGCGGGCCGGCAAGACCGCACTGGTCAACGTCGTCGGCGTAATCGTTTGAGCTGACGCGCGTTTTGGCTTTACGGCTGCATAGCGGCCGTGGCACTTCCAGACGATCACCGGTGATGTTCCTCAGCAAGATGGCCAACCCGATTGTCGGCTGGGCGAAAAAACACCTGCTGCTGAGTACCGCCCTGGTCATCCTTCTCGCGTATGCCCTGTTCGAGGTTCTCAGCGGCTGGATCGTGTTTTGTCGCGACGCTTACGTGATGAGTGACGTGGTGATCATCGCGCCGGAAGTGAACGGTCCGATGCTGAGCCTGGACGTGGTCAATGACCAAATCGTCAAAGCCGGCGCTTTGCTTTTCACCATCGATCCAAAGCCGTTCCAGATCGAGGTTGACCGGCAGAGCGCGGCGCTTGACCTCGCCCGGGCAAACCTTCGGCGGACCCAGGATCAATTGGCTTTGGCCACGTCGGACATCGCCGCGAAACAAGCCGAATACGAGGACGCAACCAAAAACCGGCAGCGCGCCGTCGAGTTGGCAAGCAGCGGCGCTTTGGCTCAGGAAACGCTGGATACGGTTCAACGGGCGTTCCAGGTCTCGCTCGCCGGCCTGGACCGAGCTCAGGCCGCGAAGGCGGTTGCCGAGCAGGAAATCAGCGTGCAGCACGTGACGGTCAAACAGATGGAAGCTGCCGTGGCGAAGGCCACCTATGAGTTAAGCCGTACGCAGGTTAGGTCGCCCACCGGGGGTCGGGTGGCTCCGTTTCAACTCCGCCCCGGGAGTTATCTGGAAGCAGGACGGCCGGTGATGGCGCTCGTTACAGAGGAAGACTGGCGCGTGGTTGCTAACATTACCGAGCGGCATCTGAGCGGCCTTCAACCCGGCAAGCGCGTCTGGTTCACGGTCGGATCGGACCCGTGGCAGATTCACACGGGGCGCGTTCGAAGCATCGCGCCGGGAGTCGCGCGCTCGGCCTCGGGTGTCTCGGCGTTGCCGTACGTTCAGCCCAATACCGACTGGATCCGCCTGCCGCGGCGTTTCCCGGTCGAGATTAATCTGGGGGATTTGCCCAGCCGCAAGCGTTTGTTCATGGGAAGTGACGCCACCGTCTGGTGGATCAACCGGTGAAAGGAACGGCGTGGACCCCGATTTCCGGCATAGCGTTATTACCGGCTTATCCTGCTGGCTGGCCGCTCTGCTGGCGTTCTCCCTGCAGTGTGATAATCCCTGGTGGGCAGTCATTTCGGCCTGGATCATTTCCGGCCCGGATCCACGCGCGTCTTTGTTGAAGGCGGCGCTGCGCGTCGCCGGGACCGCCGGCGCTTACGTGGTAGCGTGGGAGTGCGTACGTCAGGTTGCCGGAAACCCGGTGGGTGAGGCGACTGCGATGTTGCTCATCGGAACGGTTGGAACATACAAGCGGTTTAGAAGCCGTTATTCGTACGCCTGGGTCATTGGGTCCGTGACCGCGCTCATGCTGATTGTCATGGCCATCGACGATCCGGTGGCGGTGTACCGGACCGCGCATTATCGCGCCTACGAAATCATCGCGGGCGTCCTCGCTGCAACGGTGTGCCAACGCCTGCTCGGTCCATTGTTAGGTCTGAGCATCGCCGGAAATGATGCCCCCGCTGCCGCTGCGCAGGAAGCCGAACTCTCCACCGCTCAAGAGCGCGAACTGCTCGTCGCGGCGTTGATCGGAGGCGCGTTGCCTGGAATCATCATGCTGCTCTGGTCGAGGTTTAACTTGCCCAGCCCCCTTCAGATCGTCATTACCGCTTACGTCACGATTGATCGGGATGTGGTTGCAACGCGTTTACGGGCCAGCCAAAGAATCCTCGGATGCCTTGTTGGCGGCCTTCCAGGACTGCTCGTGGTGTTTTGGGCTACAGACTCCCTCGTGCTTTGGTCGCTGCTGCTTATCGGCGGGCTCACCTGTTTGTCGCGCTTGCACCTGGCTAAAAGCCATCCATGGAGCTACGTCGGGACCCAGGGCGGAGTCGCCTTTATCCTGGCCTTAGTGACGGGTAACCAGCCGCCCGATTCGATCCTGCCTGTGGTCAACCGGGTCGCCGGGATGATCAGCGGCGTGCTGATCCTCAACGTAATCTGTTTTCTCGTGCGCCGCACATCCTGAGCTGCGCTCCCCCTGAAGCGGCGCGTCCATTCGTTCTAAGCGGTAACCAGGAAGAGAAGTTATGATGACCGTCGCCTCCGATTGCATCGCGGCTGCCGTTGCCCCTTTCATTGCCCCTTTTTAAGGCACTTGCCCCTTGACGCGAAATCGTGTCTATGGCCTCGATGACCTCCCCCCGTCACCACGCGTTCGGCCCAGTGATCATGTGCTTGACGTTATTTGCCGTCGACCACCTCCCCTTGCTTCGGGCGGCAGATTTGACCCCCCTTCCTGCGCCGCCCCCGCCGAGACAAAAATGGCGGGTCGGCGTCAGTAGCGCCCCGCCCTTCGACATCCGTAACCCGGACGGATCCTGGACCGGCCTCAGCCTGGAGCTTTGGCGGGCGATCGCCGACGATCTCCGGCTGGACTATGAACTGCAGGAAACCAACCCGTCCGGGCGCTTCGACGGCCTCAAGCAAGGGTGGCTGGATCTGTCGGTTGGCCCCTTGACCGTTACCGCCGAGCGCGAAGAAATCTGCGATTTTACCCACGCCTATTTTGTGGGCGGGCTCGGGGTGGCGCTGCGGGCCAGGACAGCCCACAGGGAATCGCTGCTTCCTTCCGGGTTGCTGAGCGGGGAGTTCTGGCGCCCGATCGGCAGGATTGTCCTGGGCCTGTTTGCAACCCTCAGCCTGGCCGCCGGCTCGATCTGGCTTTGCGAACGGCGCCGCAACGCCGCCCAATTCGGCAGGGGCGATCCGCTGCGGGGACTTGGTTCCGCGCTGTGGTGGGCGGCCGTGACGATGACCACCGTCGGCTACGGGGACCTCTCGCCGCGGACTTTTCGGGGCCGGCTGGTGGCCGTGCTCTGGATGTTTGTCAGCCTGGTGCTGGTGTCCGCCTTTACGGCCACCATGGCCTCGATCCTCACGGCGCAGCGCCTGGGCGGCTCGGTCGTCATCCATGACGCGGCCGATTTGCGCCGCCTGCGGGTAGGAACGATTCCCATCGCGACCACCGAGGAGCTGCTGCGGGCGCACGGCGTGGAGTTCAAGACGTTTGCGCCCGACCAATTGCTTGACGCGTTGCGGGACGGTGAAATCGATGCGGCGGTCAATGACGAGCCGCTGTTGCGTTACCTGGCCCGGACGCGGTACCCTAACCAGTTGAGCGTCGTTCCGGTGCTGCTGGACCGGGAGCTTTACGGTTTTGCCCTTCGTGAAGGCAGCCCCTTACGCGAATCGATCAACCGGGTGTTGTTGCGAAAAATTCATGAGCCTGGCTGGCATGAGCTGATCGCCCGCTACCTGGGCTCCGGGGAAATCCAGTAACGGTGTTGCCTGCTTCTATGTCGTGTCGCGGCGCGGGATCGGCTGGCGTTCCCGGCGAAAAGCGACGACCTGATGACCACCCTCAACCGAAAGGAAAAAGCATGCCCCTGACCCAACTCGACGATACAGCCGCCCTGATCGTGATTGACCTGCAGAAGGGCATCGTTGGCCTGCCGACCGTCCATCCCGGCGCCGAGGTCGTCGGTCGGACGGCGAAGCTGGCCCGTGCCTTCCGCGAATGCGGCCTGCCCGTCGTGCTCGTCAATGTGACGGGCGGCGCACCCGGCCGCACGGAAGCGGGCGCCAGCCTGCCGGCGCGGCCGCCCGATTGGGCCGAACTGGTGCCGGAACTGGATCCGCAACCCGGCGATCATCGGATTAGCAAACAACGCTGGGGCGCGTTCAGCGGTACGGGGCTCGATGAGCACCTGCGGCGGAAAGGCGTGACGCAGGTCTTCATCGCCGGGATCGCCACGAGCATCGGGGTGGAATCGACGGCGCGCAGCGCCTATGAGGGTGGTTACCACGTGGTGCTCGTGGTTGATGCGATGACGGACCGGGACGCCGAGGCGCACCGTCGTAGCATCGAGAAGATTTTTCCCCGGCTCGGAGAGACGGCTACCACTGATGAAGTGCTCAAGCGCTTGGAGGAGCGCTCTGCGGCTCCAGGGTCACGGGAGTAAGATGCCGTTTCAATGGACCCCGGACGACACGGCGGTGTTTTTAGCCCAAAGTGATTATGGTGATTATGGACGCGGCTGCGAGCGGATTGGCCAAAGCGGTTTGGACGTCGTTTGGTGGGCAGGAAAATGCCGCCTCCGCCCTGTCGTTCACCGGCGAGGGTGATCTGCCGGCGGCGTATGCGGTTACTGACTTTGCCACCGCGGCAATCGCCGCAGCCGCCCTCTCCGTAGCCGAACTCGCTGGGCGCGCGTTGTCAGGCATCCCCCCGGTCACCGTCGATCGGCGGCTTTCGTCCTTCTGGTTTGGGTGGTCGATTCGTCCGATCGGCTGGACGATGCCGGCGCCGTGGGATCCTATTGCGGGAGATTATCGCACCAGCGACGGTTGGATCAGGCTTCACACCAATGCCCCGCACCATCGGGCGGCGGCAGAGCAGGTGCTCGGACGGCACGGTGACCGTACCGGCATGGCGCGAGCGGTTGCCCCCTGGGCAAAGGCGGACCTTGAGGCGGCGATCGTCGACGCGGGAGGATGTGCAGCGGAGATGAGGTCGTCCGCGGAATGGATGGCCCATCCCCAAGGCAGGGCCGTAGCGGCAGAGCCGCTTGCTCACATTGTTGCCACGGACCGCGCAGATCGTTCATCGTCCTGGACGCCCACGCCGTCGCGGCCCCTTGCGGGTCTTCGCGTGCTCGACCTGACCCGTGTGCTTGCGGGACCGGTCGCGACCCGGTTCCTGGCCGGCTACGGCGCGGAGGTGCTGCGGATCGACCCTCCCGGCTGGGACGAGCCGGGCGTAATACCGGAAGTGACCCTGGGAAAGCGGTGTGCGCGGTTGGACCTTGAGGATGATGCCGGCCGGGAGCGGTTCGAAGCCTTGCTCGCGCAAGCCGACATGCTGCTGCACGGGTATCGGCCCGGCGCACTCGACCGGCTCGGCTACGATCCGGCCACACGGCGCTTCCTTGCGCCGGGACTGATTGACGTGTCGCTCAACGCCTACGGCTGGTCGGGGCCGTGGGCGACGCGGCGTGGGTTCGACAGCCTGGTGCAGATGAGCACCGGGATCGCGGAGACTGGCATGCACTGGCGTCAGTCGGACCGGCCGGTTCCGCTGCCGGTGCAGGCGCTCGACCACGCAACGGGCTATTTTATGGCAGCGACGGCGATCCGGGCCGTCACCCGACGACTGGGGGAGGGGTTGGGTACGGAGGCGCGTTTATCGCTTGCACGAACGGCCCGGCTGCTCGCCGACGGCGGCCCCGGCAACCCGTCGTCGCCCCTTTTATTGGAGGCGGGGGCGGATCTGTCCCTGCTCGTCGAATGCACAGATTGGGGCGACGCGCAACGCCTCGCGCCGCCGGCCGTGGTCGCTGGCGCGGCCATGCACTGGGCCTGCCCTGCCCGAAAGCTGGGCTCGGCAGCAGCGGTGTGGCCCTGAAGCATCATAAACCCAGCTCTGAAAGGCCGGGATGGTCATCCGGCCTTCGGCCCAGAAGCCAAAAATATTTACGCTGCGATTCCGCAATCGGCAGATCGTTGATGCTCGCCAGCCGTCGCGCCATCAACCCCTCGGCAGTAAATTCCCAGTTTTCGTTGCCGTAGGATCGAAACCAGTTGCCGCTGTCATCGTGCCATTCGTAAGCGAACCGGACGGCGATTCGGTTTTCACGAAATGCCCACACCTCCTTGATGAGACGATAATCCAACTCCTTGGCCCACTTCCGCGTCAGAAATTGGATAATGGCCTCACGGCCCGTAAAGAATTCGGACCGGTTGCGCCAAACACTGTCGACCGTATAGGCGAACGCCACTTGCTCCGGATTTCGACTGTTCCAGGCGTCTTCGGCGAGGCGGATTTTCCGAATCGCAGTTTCCTCAGAAAAGGGCGGCAATGGCGGTCGGGTGCTCGGAGGTGTGCTCATGAAGTTAGAATGCAGTGCGTTACCTTGACATCTTACAAGCTTTCTTACACGCTTTCGCTACCGTGGCGACCTGGAGAAGTGCCGCGGCTGCAACGCCGGCGGGCTGGCGCGGCGCACCCCGCCGACCGTGGCCGCTCGACCCCGGACGCGAGGAGAAACCGACCATGCCGGTCTACAAGGTCTTTACCTGGAACATGCAGCGCGGGCGGTCGATATCCCGCGGGGACGCGACGATTACGGAACGCTTCCGGGTGCTGAAGGACCTCGTCGATTGGGCCGATTTTGGCTTTATCACCGAGCCAGGCCAGGATGTCCGCAACGGTCTGAACGCCTACTACGGGTTGCAGGGACTCAGGGGGAGGTACTACGTCTCGACACTGGTCGACAACCAGAATGATGCCATGGCCTGCCGTCCGGTCGTCTATTCCAGGCACGGCTTCGCACGTGCTCCTCAGGGTGCCAAACCGTATCTCAGGTATCAATCCGGGGCCGAACAGGCGAACCGCCATCCCGCCGCCGGCATCGTGGCGCTGTTTAATGGCGACGGCCAGGGCAACAACGAGTTACTGCTTGTCTCCTTCCACGCCACGTCGGGATTCGGCGCCGCGCAGAATTGCGAGGGCTACTTCGATTCGTTCTACGAATTTGACGGGCACAGTTCCATCCCCCTGCTCTGGATCGTAGGAGGCGACTTCAACTGCAATCCCCGCAACGGCGTCTACATGCCGGCAGTCAGCACGCACCAGAGCAATCATATCCTCGACGGCTTTTTTGCCGACCAGCAGGCCACGAACTTTGAGGTGAAGCTGACAAGCGGCCCTCAAACCTACGTCGATGGCAACGACCCCGGCGAAGGGCAATTGATAATTGGCAATGCCAATGCCGGCAATGCCAACGCTCGTGGATTCGTCGTGAACGGCCTCCATCTGTCCGATCACTGCCCAGTGACTGCGCAGTTTCAAATCGAGCCGCTTCACGCCGGCATGGACGTGGATACGGCCGATATCCTCCCTGCCGGCACCCGCAGGACCAGGAAACGGAAGGTACCGACCGACTTTGATACCTCGACGACCAAGAAACCCAAGCGTTAGAGGACGCTGCCTCAGGGTACCTTGCTGGCCCTGTGGCTTTCAACTGCCGTAACGCGCTTTGCGCGCGAGGATCTGTTGATGAACAATCGGATGACCCTGATGCTAAGACGCAGGATCGGCAGGCTTTTCTGCGCCGCTTTCCTGTGGCTCTGGTTTTTTGCGGCCTCTGGGCCGCGGGGAGTGACGCAGCCGAGGAGTGGCTGAATGACGTTTACACTCGGCTGAGGCATAGGCTGACGGCTGCGGAGAAGGAAGCGCTGAAGCGGGAAGAGATCGAGTGGCTGAAAGAACGCGGAGGCTTCGGCGCGGCAGACGCTCGGCAACGGACGTGGCGGAGTGGAGGCGGTGAATAGAGCATGACCGGCGTAAGCCGGGTGAACCCATTCTTGGCCTCGACTCTCATCCGAAAGGAGTAGGCGAGTGCCTTTTCCTTGCCGACAGCCCCCTTTTTCATGCACAGTCCTTACCGGCTGAGGATTCGTCGAGCCCTGGAAGAGACGTTCCTGATCTGGAGTCGATCGTGCCACTAAGGATAACCTCACTGCTATGTGTAGATTCCCTCTCGCCTTGATTGATCCTGGGGCTCGCCGTGACGACGTTGTAGGTGAAGCTGACGCTGAATTTTCTACACGCTTCGCATGACGACAGATGATTGATCGCGTTTACGACGGAAACGTTCTCGATCGTATGGAAGAAGAACGGCGTCGGTCCGGAAGCGGCTACGGATGTTGCCGTGATCCGCGACTCTGGCTCTCAATCATCCTTCGGCTCCGGCGTTGCCGAGTACTTCTCTGGCCCTGCAAATGAAGAAACTAATCATAATGATGATAGGCCTCGCACTGAATGTTCGTGCCCAGAGTGAGGATGATTTGCTCCGCAGTTTGAGCCGCGCCGATAGGAATCTAAACCGGGTCTGGAATGAGACGCTGACCGCGGTACAGCGCGAGGAGCTTCGCGCCGACGAACGTAAATGGGCTCTTTGGAAAGATACCTTACCTTTAGAAAAAAAAGAACAAGCCGTTTGGGCACGGGTAGATTTCCTGAATCAGTTTGTTCACCGTCACGAACGTTAAGCAGCGCCGATGGGAACCGCCCTTGCCGGCCTTACGCCGTCTTTCAACGGGGTTGAGCCGGTCGAGAACGGGTATGACAGCCTGTAGAGGAGCCCTAAATCAGCGCTTATGGGGCGCCCGCCTCGGCGGCCCCGAAGGGACCTTCGGCTTCGAGCATCTGACGCACGGTGGCCCCCAAGGCCTCCCCACTGAATGGCTTGAGCAACAGGCGATAGCGCGGATCCAAGAGCACCGAGGGGTGATCGCCTGTCACCAGCAGCACCGGCGTGTCGGGGGCGGCTTGGCGCACGCGCCGCGCCAACTCCAGCCCGTTCCAACCGCCCGGCAAGCGGAGGTCGGTCACCACAGCTCGCACCCGAAGGGCTTGCCGCTGGAAGAGGGCCCAGGCGCTCTCAGCGTTGAAGGCCACGGCCACGTTGTAACCACCCTGACTCAGCACCAAGGTCATGTAGTGGGCCACAAAGGGCTCATCCTCCACGAGGAGAAGCACGCCTGTGGGACGCGCAGGTGAATCCGTCGGTGACGCCTGTACGTCTAAGAGTTCATGCACAGGCCTGAGCGCGGCGCGAGCAGGCACGCGGCCCGATTGCGGGTGCCGAGCGACCATTATTCTCTCCATCGCGAGCAAGCTGGCGGGACCGAAGGTAAAACGTTTCCAGCGAGGCGTAGCGTCTCAAGGGTATCGGCAACCTGGTACTCGCTTGAGCAGGCAAGTTGAAAGGCGCTCAAGCGGGTCTTCTTCAGGGCCGACGGGCTTTTGCTGAAACCTTTTTGTGGGTTCATGGCGCCATCCTGCTCGCCGCAAAGGCAGATGTCCAGCGAAACTTTATAAATACAATAATTATTATATGAATACCCTCCGGCACGAGGGAACTCCCCTGCAAGTAGCATAAGTCTTACAGCGTTTGCGAGTGAGTTGAGCCGGTGTTTGCCCCGAAGGGCAGCCGGCGCAACAACCGCGGCACCTCCAGCCATGGAGGTAAAATTTTGCCTTCCTTCTCAGGTGCCCTGCCGGCGTTACACCTATTAGACCGTATAAACGGTCTAGGCCCGACGGGCCGGCAGACCTTAGCCTAGGGTTTACCCTGGGAAATCGATTCCCCCCACCTAGCCCTTAAGGGGCGGCAGAAAGCGTTGATGACGGGTTCTGCCGCCCTTTCAGGGCTCGATCGTGATTTTACGGTTACCCAAGGTAAACCCTGGGCTAGGTTCTACCGGCCCGTTGGGCCTAAACCGGTTTTCAAGTTCGTTGAGCGGTTCTTGGCCCGGAGGGGCAATCCTGCAGGGGATGATCGAGCGTAGGGTGGCATTTTACACCGGTTTTCGGGCGGGTTGCCGGCAACTGAGGCGCGGGGCGGGGTGAGATTCTCCCAGGCCTTCAGCCCTCGGTCCTACACCGGCTTGCGCGTTGGTTGAGCCGGTCGTTGCCTGGAGACGCACAAGAAGCACCGGCTCGGCCCTTCATTCCTGCCGTTCCGCCTCGGGTTCTGAGGCCGGCTCGGGTGGCCAAGCGGGCAGCTCCACCGTGAAGGTCGCCCCCTGCCCCGGGCCGGCGCTGGCAGCCCAGATCCGCCCGCCGTGGACCTGCACGATGCCTTGGCAGATGGCCAGCCCCAACCCCAGCCCGCCGTGGCGGCGCCCCACCTCCGCGCCCCCCTGCTCGAAGGGGTCAAACAGTTTGGTCAGCAACCCCGGCGCAATTCCGGCACCGGTGTCGCTGACCTCCACGATTACCCCGCCGCCTTCGCGCTCCCGGGAACGCACCGTCACCGCCCCGCCTTCGGGCGTGAACTTGGCTGCATTCTGCAGCAGGTTCCAGAAGACCTGCTGCAGGCGCGCTCCCTCGCCTCCTACCGTCGGGTTCGCGGCCTTCAAGTGAAGGGTGACCTGCAAGCCTTTGGCCGCCAGGGCGCTTCGGCACACCTCCAGGGCGGCCCGCACGCAGCCGTGCAGGTCCACCGGCTCAGGCCGCAGCTCCAGCTTGCCGTGCACGATGCGCGAGACGTCCAGCAGGTCGTCGATGAGCTGGCGCTCCACCTCCAGGTTGCGCCCGATCATGGCCACGGTCTCCCGCCCGGCCGCTGAGAGTTGCTCTTCATGCTGCAGGTTAAAAAGGGCGATCTGCACGGGGGCCAGCGGCGTGCGCAGCTCGTGGGATAGCGCGGCCAAAAAGCGGTCCTTGGCCCGGTCAGCCGCCTCAGCGGCTTTGCGGGCCGCCTGTTCGGCCTCGAGCAGCCGCGCCCGCTCGTCCTCGGCGGCTTTGCGCTCCGTCAGGTCGCGGCAGATCTTGGCAAAACCCAGCAAT
>JAFBAP010000185.1 GCA_019247695.1 Verrucomicrobiota bacterium
GGATGCGTGGCGCGTGCCGGGTCTTGCTTGACGGCGGCAGAATTGCGGGTCAGGTCGAGGGGTAAACGCTGGGCTATGTTCTCTTGGCCCTTCGGGCCGAAAGACGGTCACGGCTGTCCCCGCGCTGCTCTCAAAAAATGTGGGTAATGCTCAGGGGTAAACCCTGGGCTATGTTCCTTTGGCCCTTCAGGCCATCAAACCGTCTACCGGCCCGTTGGGCCTGGACCGTTTATACGGTCTAATAGGTGTAACGCCGGCAGGGCACCTGGGAAGGAAGACAAGATTTTACCTCGATCGCCATCGAAATGATATGATATGAGATGGTGATGGCTCTCCCGCGTGTCCCGTGCACGGCCGCCGGCACGGCTGCTGATGACGGGGCGATCCCGGCGGATCAGGCCAGGCGACTCTCCTTGAACGCTTTGACCTGCGAGGAAATGGCACGTTCAGTCGGCAGCCGTTCGATAGACGAAGCGCCGAAGAACCCATCGATGCCGGGCATTTGGGCCAGCGCGCGGGCGACGTTCTCCGGTTCGTCTAAGGGGCCGCCGTGGCAGATGACCAGCACGTCTTTCCTCACGGCGCGGCCCGCTTCGGCGATCTGCAGCACTTTCTCGATCGCCTCTTCCAGACTCAGCGCCACCGCCGCCCCGATCGTGCCCGCAGTGGTTAAACCGACGTGAGCCACCAACTGGTCGGCGCCCGCCTCCACCATCCGGCGCGCCTGGTCGGCATCAAACACATAGGGCGAAGTGAAGAGCTCCTGGCGATGGGCCTCCCGAATCATATCGATCTCTTTGTCGTAACCCATGCCGGTGCCCTCCAGGTTGGCGCGGAAGGTGCCATCGATCAGCCCCACGGTTGGGAAGTTCTGCACGCCCGAGAAGCCGGCCTCTCCGACTTGCCTGAGGAAGCGCGGCATCAGCCGGAAGGGATCGGTGCCGCACACGCCGGCTAGGACGGGGGTGCGCTTAACGACCGGCAGCACTTCAGACGCCATTTCCATCACGATTGCGTTGGCGTCGCCGTAGGGCATCAGCCCGGCCAGCGAACCCCGACCCGCCATGCGATACCGGCCGGAGTTGTAAATGATGATGAGGTCGGCGCCTCCGGCCTCGGCGCACTTGGCCGAAATGCCGGTACCGGCCCCGCAGCCGACGATGGGGGCGCGCCTGGCCACTTGCTGTTTGAGCCGATCCAAAACGTCTTGTCTGGTCATGGTTGTCGCTCGGAAACGGTGGGGCCGCGTTCCTGAAGCAGCCGTAGCATTTGGCTGGCCACTTCGGTGGCAAACGGCGGGTCGTTGATGTGGTGATCGAGTTCACGGATCTCGATGCCGGGGCGTACGCCGGCGCGGATCGCGTCGAAACACGCCCGGTCGGCCTCGGGATCCCAGAACTCGCTCCCCTCGCGGTCGAGCAGGGAGACGCCCCGTTTCGGAATCAGGATCGCCACCGGCCCGGTGGCCGCGTTGGCCGCCGCGGAGATCCGGCGGCCGATCTCGCGGTTTTCCTCGGCGTTGGTGCGCAGCAGGGTCACGTTCGGGTTCCAGCGGTACAGCACCCGGCCCTGGTAGGCCCTGGGCATGGACTCGACGCTCCAGAAATTGGCCATGTCGACGCAGCCCGGCACCAGCACGGTGGGCAGGCCTGCCCGCGGCGCGGCCAGGCAACGCTCGGGCCCGGCGTCCATTACCCCGCCGCACACGTTGTCCGCCAGTTCGGTCGTGGTGACGTCGAGCAAGCCGCTGATGAGCCCTTGGTCAATCAGGGCTTCCATCGTGCGGCCGCCCGTGCCGGTGGCATGAAACACCAGCACTTCAAAGCCGCGCTTTTCGATCGCCTCTTTGACCGCGGTCACGCACGGGGTCGTGCTGCCAAACATGGAGGCCGCCAGTAACGGTTTATCCTCCGCCGCTGAAGGCGGTCTCGCCCGGGCCATGCCGATCATGGCGTGGGCCGCATTGGCATAAATCAGCCGGCTGATCCGGTTCAGGCCCGCCACGTCAACGATGGAAGGAAAGAAGACGATGTCCTTGCCACCCGCATAGGCACTGACGTCACCGCCGCCCACCGTCGACACCATGACCTTGGGCACACCCACCGGCAAGGCCCGCATCGCCGCCGTGGCAATCGCGGTGCCGCCGGACCCGCCCATACTGAAGACGCCGGCCACTCGGCCTTCGCGCTGCAACCGGCGGACGACCTCCACCACGCCGTTGGTCATCGCCAGCATGGCCTGGTCCTTGTGCTCCCCGGAGCGGAAGCCGATAATGTCCGCCCCGGCGGCTTCGGCCACCTCAGTACGGGTTACCTCCGGCGTAAAGGCCGGTTCGCCGATGGTGCCGACGTCGATGGTGAGCGTCTCCAGGCCCGCCTCCCGTATGAGGTCGCGGACGAACCGGAAATCGACGCCTTTGGTATCAAGGGTGCCGATGATCAGGACCTTGCCGCTCACGATGGCACCCCCCGGTTCACGTCAGCATCAGCGGGTAGCCTGCCGGGGTGCCACGCGTGGAAAAGGGCCCGGGCGGATTGTCGTGGTAGAAAAATAGGGGGCATAGGCGAAGGATCGTGCTTACCCTTCCGGCTGTCGCGGACCCCGGCCCGATCGCACCCTTAACATCGCATCGAGCTTGAGCCGCCGTCCAGAACAAGGTTAGTCCCGACGGTTCGGTATTCTTGCGTCCGCCCGAGTTCGGCAGGGCTCACGCCATAGGTGCGGCGGACGCTGCCGGTGTCCGTGCCCTCTACGAACGGATTCTCATCTGCGAGAACCGCTGGTCGCAGCTGGTACTTTAGGGTTAGGGATCACTTTTTTGCTGGCGGTGCCGGGAAGAAATGTTTCATCTAGCACGATAGATTCGTACGGACCGTATTAGTCCGATCTCCCACCCACTAACGCCGGCGTTGCAGGCGTCGATCGGTCCCGGAGTCGGCGTGAATGGTGAGCAGGTTTGCAGTAGTTGCCGGCGTCTCCCACGGTGCCGCCAGTTCTAAGTGTGACCGGTAAACGCTAACCAGGAAAGGCCCAGCAACGTGAAACGAGGTTACATTCAGCGCAATCGGCAGGGATAAAGGGCTGCTGCGCCGGGCTTGCACTCGCAGGCACGCAGGCGCCATCCGGATGGGCATCGCGTGGCTCGGATTTGCCCGAATGCACCCGGGGCGCGCCCGCTGCGGCTGCCGGGGTAGAATCGATGGCTAAACAAAAAGCAGGCCGGTTTTGACCCGGCTCGGACTTTGAGAGACACTGACCATGTCGTCGCGTTCAGAGGATAACCTGCCGCTACCTTCCGGGGCGTGCAGACGTGGAGATCAACAAAACGATTACGCCTTCGATAGGCTGCGGGCAACCCTCGGCCTGGAGCATATCATCGGTGAAAGCCCGGCTTTTGTGGAGTTAATCCGGCAGATCCCTGCAATCGCCAAATACGATGTGAGCTTGTTGATCTTCGGTGAGACCGGCACCGGCAAGGAGGTGTTCGCCCGGGCGATTCATTATTGCGGCCCGCGGGCGGACAAGCCGTTCATCCCGGTCAACTGCGGTGCCGTTCCCGTCGACCTTTTGGAAAACGAGTTTTTCGGACACGAATCCGGCGCATTTACGGGCGCCAACTCCTCCCGCCGCGGGGTGATCAAGGAAGCCGACGGGGGCACGTTGTTCCTGGACGAAGTGGATTGCCTTCCTCCCTTGGCGCAGGTAAAACTCCTGCGTTTCCTGCAGGACGGCCAATTCCGGCCGCTCGGGTCCACGTCGATCTGCAGCGCGGATGTGCGGGTGATCGCGGCTTCAAATGCCAGGTTCACCGAAGCCCTGGAAACCGGCCGGTTCCGAAGAGATCTGTATTACCGCTTGAACGTGCTCTCGCTCCGGTTGCCGCCCCTCCGTGAGCGGGAGGACGATATCGTCCTGCTGGCCAGGCATTTTCTGGCCAAGTACACCCGAAAGTTCGGCACGGCCGCCGGCGGGTTTTCACCCGGCGCGCTTCAGAAGCTCATTTCTCACAGTTGGCCGGGCAACGTGCGGGAGTTAGAGAATGTGATCCAGCGTGCGGTCGTTCTGGCCAAGCGCGCTACCATTGAAGCCGACGACATTTGTACGGCGGACACCCCTGAGGAACCGTCGATCGCCCAGAGCTTTCAACAATTGAAAGCGCAAGTCATCAACGAGTTTGAACAGACCTATGTCCGCCGGATGCTGCTTATCCACGACGGCAATATCACCAAGGCTGCCCAAGGGGCCGGGCAGGACCGCCGCGCCTTTTGGGAGCTGATGCGCAAGCACCGCATCATGGCGCGGCCGCCGGCGCCGCCCAAGGGGGAAACCGGACCCGGTTAGATCGCCCCGGCACCAGGATGGATTTTGCTAGCCACACGGGTTCAGGGAGTTATGCGTTGAAGTCGACGGGCGAAAAGCGGGGAACCAGGATGAAATTATCCAAGCCGGAGCAGCGAATCCCCTCGCGGACGCAGGTGGTTAGATCCTGGCATACTGAATGCTAGTTAGAATGCCGTGGATGATCCCGGCCGTCCTTTGACCGATGAGGTGCTCGCCTATATCGTGCGGCACCCGCAGGCCCAGGACACCGTGGAAGGCATTGCGGAATGGTGGCTGCTGGAGCAACAGATTCACCGTGCCGTCTCGGAGGTCGAGACGGCCCTGAGCCAGTTGATGGCCAAGGGTTTCCTGATCGCTCGTCGAGGTGGCGATGGACGAACCTATTACGGACTGAACCGAGCCAAGGAACGCGACATTCGGCGGCATTTGACGAGCGCGCAAGCGGGGCAAGGGAACAAGCCGGACCCTGAAAACCCGCAGGATTAACACCGCATGGCTGATCCCCTCGATTTCGGGCAGAAAATGAGCTGGTTTGCCATTCAAAGCAACGCGCGTCAGGAGAACCTCGCGGTTGCGCACCTGGCAAAGTTAAATTTGCAAGTTTTCTTACCGCAGGTTCGAGAAGAGCTATCGCTTCGCCGCGGGATCCGCCGCGTTACCAAAGCCCTGTTCCCCGGATATTTTTTCAGCCGGTTCTGTCCGCGCGAATCCCTCGAGGCGATCCGCTACGCCCCGGGCGTGATGCGGGTGGTGGGCTCCCGCGGGCATCCCCTTCCGGTGGCGCCGGCGATCATCGCCGCCATCCAGGAGCAGGTGCAGTCCGATGGCTTTATCCGGCTTAAGGCACAGGATTTCAAGCCCGGCGACCGCGTGGTGATCGAGCAAGGTTTCTTCCAGGGATGGATTGGGCGGGTCCAGCGGGAGCAGAACGATGGGAGACGGGTTATGATTTTGTTGGAAGCCATCCAGCAGGCCCGGCTCCTGGTCGAGAAACGCTGGTTGAACATCGCCGTAGCGGGGTAGTCGGCTCGCAGGCGCCGCGTGGTTGGACGGAATCGGCCGAAAGGCCGATGGGCGGAGCCTGCCGAAATTTTGCTTCAAGCTTCGGTTCCACACTTCAGTTGTAGAAGAGAGAGATTGCCATGCCTGCAACGTTAACCTATCCCGGAGTCTATATTCAGGAAGTTCCGAGCGGCGTTCACACCATCACCGGCGTCGCCACCTCAACTGCCGCCTTTGCCGGTTGGGCGCCGCAAGGCCCGACCAATGAAGCGGTGCTCGTGGAGAGTTGGTCCGCTTTCCAGACGCAATTCGGGGGCTTCAGCCGCAGCAACGGCCTGCCCAATTATCTGGGGTACGCCGTTAATCAATTTTTCAATAATGGCGGTCAGCAGGCGTACATCGTCCGGTTGGCGGCGGATGGCAATGATGGAACCGTGGCGGCAGCTCTGGCCTCGGTGAATCTGACGGACACGAACAACAACACCTTCCTGGCGCTGCAAGCGGCAAACCCGGGGAACTGGGCGACCAATTACGGGATCATCGTCAAGGTGCGTCCGGATGACGCCACCCGTTTCAGTCTCTCCGTTGTCTATGCGCCGGCCGGCGCCAACCCGCAGGTGGTGGAGTCTTTCCAGAACCTGTCGCTTGCGCCTTCAGACCCTCTGTACGTCGTGACGGCCATCAACGCCGGTTCAAACTTCGTCGCTTTCGCACCCGGTTATACCCCGCCCGGCCCGTTGCTTCCTCCGGCTTCAAACATCCAGACCGCCCCCTTCATGATGGCCGGCGCGGCGCCCATCTTTCTACAGGATAATAGCACCCCGCCAATCGCTTATCTCGAGATCCAGGCCAACCAACCCGGCACGTGGCCCGCGAACTTCGCCGTCTCGGTCAAAGCGGCCACCAACGCCTCGCCGGCCAATTTTGATCTTGAGATCCTCTACCATCCCGGTAGTGGGCCGGTGGGCGGGGTTCCGGCCGCCATCGTGGTGGAGTCTTTCCCCAACCTGTCGGTGAATCCCGCCGACCCGAATTACGCGGTTACGGTGCTCAACAACAAATCGAATTTTGTTGTGGTACCATCCTCTTACACGCCCCTCCCAAACGCCGCAACAGCGACTCTGAACCTGCCGTCTGCCTTCCCGGTCGCGCCGCCGACGACACAGTTGACGTCGACGGGCAGCGTCGCCGTCCAGGACCACTCCTCCCCGCCTGTGACATTCCTGACGGTTCAGGCCGGCCCGCCCTTTGGATGGCCGTCCAACTTCGGCGTCCTGGCGCAGGGTGATGCGACCGGCTTCGATCTGGAGGTCGTCTATTACCCGGCCCGGGGTCCGGTGGGCAATGTCGCTCTGCCGGTCGTGTTGGAGGTGTTCAAAGGCCTGTCGGTGACCAACCCAAACATCAGCGGGTCCCAGTTTATCGCCTTGCCCGCCGGCTATGCACCGCCCGGTTCGGCCCCGGCATTGAACCTCCCCGCGAGCTTCCCTTCCATTCCCGTCAGGCTGGTTCCCAATCTCGACGGAACGGTGCTGCAGCCGAACACCGCGGCGTTTGAAAACAGGATGTTGGATACCCATAGCAACGGAACGCACGGCGTCTTTTTGCTGAGACGGGTGGACATCTTCAACCTGCTCTGCGTTCCCGGGGAAACCCCCAGGTCGGCTGCTTCGGCGGCGGTCCTGGCCCAGTTGCAGGCATTCTGCGTCGCCGAGAGAGCGTTTTTGATCATCGATAGCGACCTGAACGACACGCACTCTAACCTGAAGCAAAACGGCCCGAACAGCGCTCTCCTTGGCGCCAACTCAACCAATGCGGCGCTGTACTTCCCTTGGATTCAGGCGCCGGACCCTCTTTCCGGAAACCGCCTCACCTACTTTCCCCCGTGCGGCTTTGTGGCCGGCATCTATGCGACCACGGACACCAATCGCGGCATCTGGAAAGCGCCCGCGGGCATCGATGCAGGTTTGACCGGCGCATCAGGCCTGCAATATAACCTGACCGACCTCGAGAACGGCGATCTGAACGTGCAGGCCATCAACTGCTTACGACAATTCAGGGTCTACGGCAGCGTGGTTTGGGGGGGACGCACCCTGCAGGGGAACGATCAGGCCGGTTCGCAATGGAAATACGTCCCGATAAGGCGCTTGGCCTTGTACCTTGAGTCGAGCCTGTATGAAGGCACCCAGTGGGTCGTGTTCGAACCCAATGACGAACGGCTCTGGGGCCAGATCCGCCTCAACGTGACCACCTTCATGCAAGGACTATTCCTGCAGGGAGCTTTTCAGGGCACGACCCCCGCGCAGGCTTACTTCGTCAAGTGCGATTCGGAAAACAATCCGCAGTCCGGCATTGACCAGGGAATTGTGAATATCCTCGTTGGTTTCGCCCCATTATATCCCGCCGAATTTGTCGTGATCCAGATTCAGCAGATCGCCGGCCAACTTCAAACCTGAGGAAATCGTCAGATGGCTCTATTTCCAGCAAATCAAAAGCGCTTGGATCCCTATAAGAATTTCAAATTTCGACTGAAATGGGACGGCAAATACGTCGCAGGTATCAGCAAGGTCAGCAGTTTCAAGCGCACGACGGAGGTCGTCGAACATCGCGAGGGCGGTGATCCTTCTACCGCCCATCGGTCTCCCGGACGAAGCAAGTTCGAACCCATCACCTTGGAGCGAGGCTTGACCCAGGACATGAGTTTTCACGACTGGGCCGGGCTGGTTTGGAACTTTGGAGCCGGGCTGGGTTCAGAGGTTTCCTTGGCAAACTTCCGCAAGGACATCTACCTCGAGTTCTACAACGAGGCGGGGCAGTTGGTCATCGCCTACAAGATCTATCGGTGCTGGGTTTCCGAATACCAGGCGCTGCCGGACCTGGATGCCAACGCCAACGCGATCGCGATCGAGCACATCAAACTCGAAAATGAAGGCTGGGAGCGCGACACCGGCGTGACCGAACCGGCGGAACCGACATTGAGCAGTGTGACCGCCTAGCCCGGAACAATCACGCAGAAGCCGATGCGACGAGCGAGCTCGTTGCGGCGTGGTGGGTGACGATTATCACCAGTCAAAGTGCTCGTGAGATATTCGCGCTGCCAAAGCGAATGCACGTCCTATCCAGTTCTGACTGCCTGAAAGTTTGGGAATCGGGCGCCGGCCTGCACCCGTTGGATCAGGGATTGCTGGCGTTGAGCGCTGGTCTGCCCGATCTGCCGCCGGACGTTCTGGCCGACTGGCCGCTGGGCCGGCGCAACCTGGCATTGGCGCAGCTCCGCTGCCGGTCATTCGGCCCGCGGCTTTTCGCCTGGACTGCTTGCGCGCGCTGCGGGGAAAAGCTGGAAATCGAGGTCGATGGCCAATTGCTCGCGGGCGGGTTGACCGATCAGTGCCAGACATCAGAGGACCCGGTCATCGTCAACGGACGCTCGTTCCGGTTGCCCACGACTCGCGACCTCGTCAAGGCGGCGCAAGAGCTCGACGCCCGGTTGGCATCGATCCGCCTGGTGGAAAGCTGCTGTCTGGATCCGGCGCAACCTTCTACCTGGTCTGACGACGATTTGGAGCAAATCGGGCAGAGGCTGGCCATGGCCGACCCGCTCGCGGAAACCCGGTTGGCGCTGGCGTGCCCGGCTTGCGAAGCCGAATGGGAGGAAAACCTGGACATCATTCTTTTTCTTTGGCGGGAAATCGAGGCGCGGGCGCGCAGACTTCTCTTTGAAATCCACACCCTGGCCTCGGCTTACGGCTGGGGCGAAGCGGACATTTTGTCGCTGAGCGAGCATCGCCGGGCTCACTATCTGGAGCTGGTGCGGTCATGAACGGCTACCTTCAACGTATCGCCCTCAGCGCCCGGAACCCCGGGGGATCCATCCAGCCGATTCTGGGCTCAGTGTTCTCGCCGCCCGGATCCGCCGGCGGACCCGAGACCCTTTCCATAAACGCCGCGCTGCCGGTTAACGTCCCTGTCCCATCCGAAGATATGCCGCGAACCGGCCCGCAGCCGCCGCCGGACGGGCCGGCCACCCGCGCCCTCCCGGCGGGTGAGCCGAACCCGCATGCGCTTCGTAAATCGAGGGCAACCCACCCGGGGATCGAACGCGCCCGCCCGATTGGTGAACCGTATCCCAAGGCGCAGGGATCGCCGGACCCAACCGGAACGCCGATTCCAACCTCAAATCGCTTGCCGGCCCCATTGTTTCCCGGCCCCGGCGAAAAGGCCGAAACACCCGTCGCCCCGCAGTTTCCGGATACCGATCAGGGCCGCGACCAATCTCAGCCGCGAGTGCTGAAGCCGCCCCGCGAAGCCACGGGTGAGGGGACGCCGTTAAAACGTCCGGTTAGAAATCAGCCGGAGGCGATGACGCCTGCAGAAGCTTCTATCATGGTGCGACCCGTGACGAGACAAATTGTGGACCAACCGGCGGCGGGACCGGCGCCCGGAAGGGGCGTGGTCTTCGCGAGTTCCCCCGGCGGCCAAGCTGGTGACAGCCGGGGAGGGGAGACGGTTCCTATCAAGGCTCCTATCACAACGGGATGGTCGAGGCAGCAGACGATTGAACAACCGGCCACCGGGATGCCGCCTGAAACGCGCGTCACCGGGGATGAATCTCGAACGCTGACCCCATCCGCACCCGGCCCGTTCGCGTCCGGTGCGCGTGGACATGACGGAGAAGGGATGGACCCCTCGCGCGCACGTCCGGCAGCCCAGCCCGCGCCGGATGAAATCCGCATTCATATCGGCCGCATCGAAGTGATCGCGGTGCCGCCGCCCCCGGTCACCCCGGCCTCGCCGAAGCCCGCGCGCAGAGCTCCTTCCTTGGACGAATACCTGCGGCGTCGTGATGGGAGTGCTCAATGAGCAATGCCCTCGCCATCGCCGGCACCTCGGCCGTGCTGTACCAGATGTTAAATAACGTCTTCACCGGTACGGGCTTCGGCGCGGTCACGGTCACGGCTCTAGCGCCGGACATCGTCCAAAGCCTTCAGGAGAGTGCGCCGGCCCTGCAGGTCAACCTGTTCCTTCACCAGGTGACCCTGAATACCGCCTGGCGGAACATGGATCTGCCCTCTGTCTCCGCCGACGGCAGGAGCCGCTTGCGGAACCAGTCGCTCGCGCTGGATCTCCATTACCTGCTCACCGCCTATGGCAGAGAGAATTTTGAAGCTGAAGCCCTTTTGGGTTACGCAGTTCAAGTCCTGCACCAAACGCCGGTCCTTGCCCGCAGCGATATCCAAGCCGCGCTGACCTCTCTTCCTTCCGCCGGTAATACTAACCTGAACGGCATCCTGGATCTCGCCGGGCTGGCCAATCAGGTGGAGGCGCTGAAGGTCACCCCTGCCACTTTGGGTCGCGAGGAAATGGCGTGGTTGTGGACGGCCCTGAAAGCCGACTACCGGCCCACCTATACGTTCCAGGTCACGGTCGTTCTGATCCAAGCCGAAGGCACCACGAACGCTCCGCTGCCCGTGGCAACCCGCGGGATCGCCGTCCAAGCCGGTCTGTTATCCTCCATCGTGTCGGTGACACCCGCAGGCGGCCGGTCCGCCGCCTCTCCTGGGGACACGGTAGTCGTCTCCGGAACCGGTCTGGCCAATGCTGTAGCCGTTGTTCTTTCCAGTCCTTACCTCGGAATCCGATACGGCCCGATCGTCCCGTCGTCGATGACGAATGCATCCCTCCAATTCGTTGTCCCGAATGTCCCCGCGGCATTGAACCTTTCTCCACCGCCCACTCCCTTGCCGCCGGGAGTTTACTCGTTATTCGTTCAAGTCCAGCCGCCGGGGCTTTCCGCACCGGTCAGCTCAAACAGCCTGCCATTGGCCATCGCGCCGCGAATCACGTCGGCGCTGCCCGCCTCCGTGTCCGGCGCATCGTTCACCCTTACCCCGACCTGCTCGCCTGCCTTGCTGCCCAGGCAGCAGGTCTCGTTGATCCTGGGCAGCCAGGAGGTTTCGGCCGTTCCCTTCCAGTCCCCCACGACCACGCCCACGTTTAAATTCACGAATATCGCTCCGGGGACCTATCTTGTCCGGCTGCGCGTTGATGGAATCGATAGTCCCGTCACCTACACGCCGGCGCCCGGCTCGCCTTTTATCCGGGTTACTTGATGGAAGCAATAGAACCAGAAACTTACTGGATCGAAGGCAACCAGGCTTACCTGGTGGCGGAATTCGTGCGGCTGAAGGGCCTGTTCGAGTCCACGTCTGCGGAGGTTCCAGACGGTGAGCTCAACGAGGCGCGCGCCGCATTGGTGATCCCGCCCGCCATTGACCGGTTAGCGGAGCTTTTCGAGTTGAGCGCCTTTGAGCGTGATATTCTTCTGCTTTGTGCCGGGGTGGAAATGGAAGCCAGGATCGCAGCCCTCTGCGCCGAGGCCCTGGGTCAGTCCCAGCGTACCTACCTTACCTTCGGCCTGGCCATGGCCGTATTGCCCGAACCGCATTGGAGCGCGTTGACCCCGTCCCGCCCTTTGCGCCGCTTCCGGTTGGTGGAATTGGGCGCCGGCCATGGGCTCACGTGTGCACCCTTGCGCATTGACGAGCGTATCCTGCACTACCTGGCTGGAATGAACGTCCTGGATTCGCGGCTCGAGCCGCTGCTGCAGGCCAGGGGCGCTCCGGAGTGCGTCACCGAAGATCATGAACTGCTCGCGGTCCGAATGGCTCGCACCTTTCAGAGTTGCGCCGGCCGGCCGCCGGTCTTGCACCTTTGCGGCGACGACCCGCATGGGCAGGAAGATGCCGCCGCCCTCGCAGCCCATGCCGCGGGACGCTACTTGTTAGTCGTGCGATCGGAAGACATTCCCGCCGCCGGAGCGGATTGGGAGCAGATCGCCCGCCTTTGGGAAAGGGAAGCCTTGCTTCTGCCCGCAGCGTTACTCATCCAGTGCGGTTCAGGCGGGCTCACGCCTTCGGCCCGGCGCCTTACAGAAATCCTGCCGGGCATGATTTTCGTCGCCAGCCGCGAGCCTGCGCGCCTGGAACCCTCATTCCTTCGATTCGACGTTGAGAAGCCGGCGCCGGCTGAGCAGAAGCGGCTCTGGCAGATGGCCCTTGGCCCAGCGGCCGCCGGTTTCAACGGCACCCTGGACGCCGTGTCGCAACATTTCAAGCTGAGTGCCCGGACGATCTTCGCGACCGGTTCCCGCCTCAGAGCGGATCAAACCGTATCCCAGCCGCAGGATCTCTGGCAGGCGTGCCGGTCCCTGGCCCGTCCGAAGCTGGGCGACCTGGCTCAGCGGATCGTTTCTTCCGCCGGTTGGGATGACTTAGTCCTGCCGGAGCTCCAGAAACAAACGCTCCGCCAGATCGCGTCCCAAGTGCGTCACCGGATGACGGTCTATGAAACGTGGGGCTTCGCTGCCAAAGATGACCGGGGACTGGGCGTCAGCGCGCTGTTCACCGGCGAAAGCGGCACTGGGAAGACGATGGCCGCCGAGGTGCTCGCCGCTGAATTAGGATTGGATTTGTACCGCATCGACCTTTCGGCCGTGGTCAGCAAGTACATCGGCGAGACCGAGAAGAACTTGAAACAGGTCTTCGACGCAGCAGAAGACGGCGGAACGCTCCTGCTGTTTGACGAGGCTGACGCGCTCTTCGGCAAGCGAAGCGATGTAAAGGATAGTCACGACCGCTTTGCCAACATCGAGGTGAGTTACCTGCTTCAACGGATGGAGGCCTATCAGGGCCTGGCGATTTTGACTACCAACCTCAAATCGTCCATGGACAGAGCGTTCCAGCGCCGGATACGGTTCACCGTGAACTTTCCATTCCCGGATGCCGCGCAGCGCGAAGCCATCTGGATCCGGGTTTTCCCGGCGAAGGCCCCGGCCCGTTCACTGGATCCCAAGAAACTCTCGCAGCTCAATGTGGCCGGGGGCAATATTCGAAACATTGCCCTGAACGCCGCGTTCCTGGCGGCGGAATCCGGGTGTCCCGTGGAGATGAAGCACCTGCTCGAGGCTGCCCGGTTGGAGGCGCATAAAATCGAGCGGCCACTGTCGGAAACGGAAATCCGCGGGTGGATATGAGCCGTATTACGTTGACCATCGACGAGCTTGTCCTGAAGGGGCTTGAACCGGCGGACCGAACGGCCCTGGTGGAGGGACTTCAAGCGGAGTTGTTCCGCGTTCTTTCCGACCCTGCTACGCGTACGCAATGGGCCCGACCGCACCGTACGCCGGTCCTGAGGATGGGACGGATGCCGCTGGAAGCCGGGCCTTCGGGAAGCAGAAAGTTTGGCTCCACCCTGGGCCGCTCTATTGGAAAGGGGTTAAAACCGTGAGCTACGCCCCATTCTGTAGGGAAAACGCCATGCAGGTCGCCAGGGCCCAATTGCCTCCGAAAACCACGGCCAACAACCTGCAGATCGGCAAACCGAACGATGCTTTCGAGCAGGAAGCCGAGCGCATTGCTGATCAGGTGATGGCCAGTAGCGCTCCCGGCGAGGGCGGTTGGCCTCGTTCCAAGATGAATGTTGGCGCGCCTCTGCACCGTGAGAGCGAGCGCGAGCGCGGCGGGGTGGGCGAGTGCGAGGGGTGCAAGGCCAAAACCAACCTGCAGCGCAGACCCTCCGCCCTGAATGTCGCTGGCCACGCCCCGTCCATTGTGCACGACGTTTTGAGATCCGCGGGAAGGCCGCTTGACAAGGCCACTCGAAGCTTTTTCGAGCCGCGCTTCGGACACGATTTCAGCCGGGTCCGCATTCACGCGAATGCAAAGGCCGCTGAGTCCGCGAATGCCGTGGGCGCCCTGGCCTATACGGTCGGGGAAGACGTCGTTCTGGCCACCACGCAGCACAATCCGCAGACCTACCCGGAAAAGCACCTGCTCGCGCACGAATTGGCGCACGTGGTTCAACAACGCAACCCGCACGATGATCACCCTCAAGATGCCGAGTTTGCAACCCGCACCGCTGATTCCCGAGGCGCCCCGGGGCAGCGCGCGGGTGTTCACGGAAGGGCTCCGATCGGCATCCAGCGTCAGTCGCTGGACGACGCCTGGAAGTATGTCCAAAGCGGCGGCGCCCAGACGGCTGCGCAAGGAACAGCCCCCGGGTCTGCGAACAACACCGCCGCCATCATCGCCGCCCAAGGCACTCCGCTGACGAAATCCGTGGAGATGACGCACTGGAGCTCGGAGGAGGAGAAGCAGCGTTTCATCCAAGACTATATCCGCTATGCAAAAGAGCACGGCTTAAGTAAGCAATACGCCGATGCGATCGCCGCCTATCCGGATGCCGGTCCGGCCGCCGCAAAAGAGCCGGTAACCCAACCGGCAGCCAAAGGCGCTGCGCGACCATCGCAGCCGCATGTTCCGCCGGGCATCGCCAGCCTTCCAAAAATCCAGCGGCCAGTCGCTACGGTCCAGTTCCAACGACTGGGTTTCCTCGGTATGGGAGGTCTGATCACGGTCCGGCCGAACACCCCCAGTATTCAGTTCGGTCCCGATCCGACTGCCGGATACAATTTCGACACCTACCTGGTTAATATGGAAACCGGCAACCCGATTCCCGCCCAGTGGCTGGGAGGCACTCGCTACAGGGTGTTGATGGGCACGCCGGAGTGCCCGGGTTGTCACTTCGGCACTGGGATCGTCGTCGATCTACAGGGCGAACATCCCCTGTTCATATTGGGTAGCATGGCGTTGCAAGCGGCTCCGGTATTGATCGATTGGGCCGCAGCCAGGGCGGCGATGGCCGAACAAGAGACTGCCCTGCTGGCGAGAGGGGGCGGCAGAACGGGTGGTGGTCCACCGGGAGCTCCACCTAAACCCATACCAACACCCTCTGACATCGGGCCCGGCGGCAAATCGCTCAAATCAGCCGGAAGGACAACACCGGGAACGGGCGGAAATCAGCCCGCTTCAGCAAGAGCGCTGGCCCAGGGCGAGGCGCGGGCAGCGCCGGGGCCACCCTTACCCGCTCAGCAGCAGGAAATTGCCGATGCGCTCCTGGCGGAGCACCCCCGCCTCAATCCAGAGGTCGCGAAGGATGCCGCAAGGGGAGGAGCGAGCGCCGCCGGCAAAGGTGGCAGGGGCGCCGATGTTCCACTCCATAACGGCGGTGGGCGAGAGGTATCGGTTCACCAAACGGAGAGCCCGTTTACTGCGGATTCCGTCGGTGGTCATCTGCAAAAGGAAGCGATGCAAGCGGGTACTACCGAGATCTATCTGCAGATCAACTCAACCGGGGCTACCCGGCAAGGATTTCTGGAGATGGTTCCGCAGTTACGCAACGCCTACCTCGAATTACGCGGCAAGTTTGTGAAGATCTTTGGCCCTGACGGTAAAGTCTGGTGGAGCGGCACGTTCGGAGGGCCGAAGTGATGGGAAGTTATTTCTCCTTTAACCTGCGCCTTTTACCGGCTGAATTCCCAACCACGGCATTCCTTGGGTTGCGGTCACTTCCACATTTTGACCCCGCTTCCCTGGGTGCTGTTGAAGGTCACGAACAGGGTGACCATTGGTTTCTGTCGGGATACGCACTTGAAGATTTCGTGCGTCGATTCATCGAGCAGAGCCCGGCAAAACCGGCTTCGATTGAACTTGTGCCTGCCGGTAACCGTGCGAACGCGGCGTATTTGGAGAGTATCGCAAACGCGCTGCACGGCGGCGTGTCATGGGACCTGTCGCCCTTCGAACAGATCAGCGAATCTGATCGTATAACTTTCCTGGATGACGTTGCAATCGGAGAAACGGAGATTCAGAAATGTCTGGAGTGGTCGCAAAGTTATTCTGCGGCGGTGGCATACCTTTACGGAGCAATCACCCTAAGTACGTCAACCCAGGCGCGACCTGCGCTACCTTGGAAGCGTGCCTTCCGGGAGCTTATCGGGTCGAAGGAGATCGGCCCGCCGTTTGTGTTGCTCCGGGCCGGCCGCGCGCCACTTGCCACATCGCAGATGGAGGTGGCCGTGTTCAGTTCGTCGACGGTGTGGTTCGATAACGACAATCTCAGCCGGTTAGCCGCAATAGTTGAGGCGGTTATAACGCCGTTGCAGGGACGCATCAAACGTTCGTGGCTTACGCTTGAAGGTGGCGTGTTTAGAGAACGCGAGGGCGAGCTGACGACGGCGCTTTTGAGTTTGATGCGCGGATTCGCATGACATCCGGTTCTCCAATTTCCCCCCGCCTGGTCAAAGGCGGCATCGTCACGATGGACCCGGATACCGCTGCGGTCCAGAGCGTGATCGCGTTGCAGTACAACCCCGATTCGCTCTCGCGCACCCTCCAGATCCAGGCCGTTCAGGGCGGGCAGGGCGGCGTACGCGTGGACGCCCTCCGGCTCCGCGGCCCGGCGACTGAAACCATCAAGATAGAAGCCGAACTGGACGCCACGGACCAGCTCGAGTTCCCGAATCAAAATCCTACCATCGCGCAGTACGGGTTGCATCCTCAGTTAGCCCGGCTGGAGATGCTGGTTAACCCGACGGTCGAGACGCTGCTGGCCGACGATGCAATGGCCAACGCCGGCACACTGGAAATCATCCCGCTTGAACAGCCGCTCACCCTGTTTGTCTGGAGCAAGAGCCGGGTCGTACCGGTGCGTCTGACCGATTTCACTATCACCGAAGAGGCGTTTGACCCGAATCTAAATCCCATCCGGGCCAAGGTGAGCCTGGGGCTGCGAGTCTTGAACGTGGACGACCTGGGGTTTTCGCATCCCGGCGGCCGGATGTTCATGACCTACCTCAGTAATAAAGAGCAACTGGCGTCCCAGGCGCCCAACGTGGCGATCTCGGTTCTGGGTCTCGGAGGCCTGCCATGAATTATCCGCTTCAAGCCCTGCTCAAGTCGGGGGCGATCCCGGCGGTTGCGTTCCCGCCGAACAGCCGGTATTACGCATCCGCCACGCTCTCATTCACGGCTCCGGATGGACAAACCTTCACTTATCTGGCTCGGCGCGTGGTGCCCCGGCCCGGCGCTCCAAATTACTCCACGGTCGCCACGCATACGGTGAAACAGGGAGACCGGCTGGACCTTCTGGCCGCTAAATACCTGGGCGATCCGCTGCTCTTCTGGCTGCTCTGTGACGCCAACGGCGGGATTCGCCCCGACCAACTGGTCGAGACCCCGGGAGCGACCTTGAACATCACCATGCCGCAGGGGGTACCCGGTGCCGCAAACGCTTAAGAGCGTCGAGTTGACGTTGATGATGGGCCCGTTCATTCCCTTAACTGTGCCGAGGGCGGTGTTGGACGCCCTCGCCGAAGTTCAGGTGACGGTGACTGACGTCGGCACCAGCGGGTTCCAACTCACGTTCAGTGTCGAGAAACGGTCGCCGCTGCAGATTCTCTTTTTGCTGACCGGCGGCTCGCCTATCCTTTTCATGCGGGTGGTGTTGGTGGCAACCGTGAACGGCGTGGCGAATGTGCTCATCGACGGGGTCATCACGAATAACCACATCGCGCCGGGCGACAAGGGCTCCAACTCCACCCTGACCCTGACCGGCGAGGATCTGACCGCCCTGATGAACCAGTCGGACTGGAGCGGGTTTCCGTTCCCGGCCTGCCCGGCAGAGGCCCGGGTGGCCCTCCTGCTGGCGAAGTATGCGGTGTTCGGCATCGTGCCCTTGATCATCCCGAGCATCATGGTGTACGAACCCCTGCCGATCGACATCATCCCCAGCCAGAAAGGCACGGACCTGCAATACATCCGCAGCCTGGCCGATGACGTAGGCTACGTTTTCTACCTCGACCCGGGACCCTTGCCCGGAATAAGCAAGGCCTATTGGGGACCCCAGATCAAGGACGGTCCGGTTCAGCCCGCCTTGAACATCGACATGGACGCCTATACCAACGTAGACAGCCTCCGCTTCAACTTTGATCAGCAGCAGAACAAAATTCCAACGGTGTTCATCTACAATCAGGAGACCGGAATCATTTTCCCGATCCCGATTCCGCCGATTACGCCATTGAATCCGCCGCTGGGACTCATTCCTCCATTGCCCGCGAATATCCTGGGCGATCTGACGCCTGTTCGGGACGATCTATCTAAGCGACCCATTCCCGAGGCGCTCCTGATCGGCCTGGCAGCTTCCTCCCGGTGGTACGAAGCCGTAACCGGAGAAGGTACCCTGGATGTGACGCGTTACGGCGGCATCTTGAAAGCGAGGCAACTGGTCGGTGTGCGCGGCGCGGGACCGGCTTTTGACGGTTTGTATTACGTCAAGAGCGTGACGCACAAGATCAAGCGGGGAGAATACAAGCAGGATTTCAAGCTTAGCCGGAACGGCCTGGTCTCAACCGTTTCAACGGTGCCTCCATGAGCGCTCATTCTACCACCCCGGGAGCTAACCCCACGCGGTATTACGGGAAGTACCGCGGGACGGTTATCGAAAACGTCGACCCTCAACAACTCGGCCGGATTATCGCCGAGGTACCGGATGTGTTGGGGCTGACGCCTTCCAGTTGGGCCATGCCCTGCGTACCGGCGGCGGGGATCCAGGCCGGCTGCTTCGTCGTGCCACCGCTCGGATCTCAGGTCTGGATCGAATTCGAGCAAGGAAATCCCGACTACCCGATCTGGACGGGAGGCTTCTGGGGGCTGATCGCGGATGTGCCTGCGTTTGCAGTCGTGCCGCCGGCAATTCCGCCCGGGCAGAATATTCTGCTCCAGACCACCGGGCAGAACATGCTCCTGGTGAGTGATGCGGCCCCGACCCCCGTTACGGGCGGCATCGTGCTCAAGAGCGCGACCGGGGCCATGATCGTGGTGAACGACTCCGGTATTTATATCAGCAACGGGCAAGGCGCCACCATTACCCTGGCCGGACCGGCCGTGGATATCAACCTCGGCGCGCTGACCGTCATTTAGATTGGACAAATTCTCATGCCCGCCCCGATTCTGCACATGGGCGCGACGGTACTCTGCGCGCATGGAGGACAAGCGATCCCGGCAGTTCCCAGCCTGCGGGTGACTGTCTCGGGCATGCCTATCGCCACTGTCGCCGCTCCCTATGAAATCGCGGGATGCGCTTTCGTTCCGCCGGCAGGTAACGGTCCATGCGTGACCGCCCAGTGGACCGTTGGCGCGCTGCGCGTGACCTCCGAAGGCCAGCCCGTCGCGATCGTCAGCGGAACGGCAACCTGCACGCCGACGGGTACCCCACTATTGCCGGCGTCATCCCAGACGCGCGCCGTCGCAACCTGACCAGGATCGGCAGCCATGAATCTTGATTTTCCCTATGCATTCGACGGCCGCGGGCGCACCCGGGAATCCTCGCCGCAGGACTACATTACCCGGCTGGTCGAGCAAGTGCTCTTCACGAGTCCCGGCGAGCGGGTCAATCTGCCGGATTTCGGCAGCGGGTTGCTCCAGCTTCCATTTGCTCCTAACAGCCAGGAGATGATTGCCGCAACTCAGTTTGCGGTGCAGGGAGCCCTCCAGAAATGGCTCAGCGGGTATCTGAGGGTCCAGTCGGTGACGGCCGCGGCCCAGGATGCCGTCCTCACGGTTACCGTCACCTACACGCCGCTCGGCACCGACGTGACTCAGGTCCAGACGTTTACTTACGGAGGTAACGCGTGATTTACCGGTGCTGCGTGGAGAACCGGAAGGCGGCGGTGCTGGCGAACCCTGCCTTGAACGGCATCGACTACCTTGAGGTGCTGGATAGTGAAGCCATCCCCTTGGGAAGCCCGAGGCAGCAAACCCTCCTGGTGCATTGCCTCAATCCGCTGATGCCGGCAAACTGGACGACGGACAACGTGCTCATCGAGGGAGGCGAAAGCATCACCGATATCACTCTGGATTGGGTGCAGCCGGCCTTGGCTGGGTCGCCGCCCCAGGTTCAGGCCACCGGCCAGGAACAAAACTTCTTCGCCTCCCTGCCGGATGCGACCAAGGTGTTGGTTGTCCGCACCCACACCGCGGGGGATTTTTCCGCCTACCGCCTGCGCCTGGTGAACTCGGCGGTGCGGGCGGCCCAGGATCCATTTGAGGTCACCGAAGCGCTCGCCGGGTTCGATCCGGAACTGGCTGAGGTGAGCTTTTCATTCAAGGTGGAATGCGGGCCGGATTTCGACTGCGCCCCGCCGGGGCCCGGTTGTTCGCCGCCAACGGTCGCACCGCCTCAGATCAACTACCTGGCGAAGGACTACGGCAGCTTCCGCACGGTTATCCTTGACCGGCTCAACCAGCTTTTACCCGCCTGGACCGGCACCAGTGAAGCCGACCCGGGCGTGGCGCTCGCCGAACTGATCGCCTACCGGGCCGATCACCTGAGCTACCAGCAGGACGCGATCGCCACCGAAGCCTACATCGAGACCGCGCGCAGCCGGGTGTCGCTGAGGCGCCATGCGCGATTGGTGGACTACCATGTGCACGACGGCTGCAACGCTCGGACCTGGATTCAACTAACGGTCGCGGCCAACCCCGGAGAACCCGTCTTCCTGGACCGCACACTTACCCGCTTCTACACCTATGCGCCCGGGATGCCTCCGATCCTGGCCGTTGGCGACGGTACTGAGGAAGCGGCCCTGTTGAGCGGCGTCCAGGTCTTTCAGCCCATGCAGGATGCGCTCTTGTATGCGGCCCACAACCGGATGTTCTTTTATACCTGGGGCAACACGGAATGCTGCCTCCCGCAAGGGGCGGTGGAAGCGACCCTCAACGGCTCGTATCCGAATCTGCGGCCCGGCGACGTGTTGGTCTTTCAGGAGGTCGTCGGGCCCCAAACGGGAAATGCCGCGGACGCCGACCTCCGCCACCGTTGTGCGGTCAGGCTGACCCATGTGGCCACCGTGGACGCCAATGGCCGGCCGCTTGTTGACCCGCTCTTCGACCCGAGCGGAGCGCCTGTTTCGAATCCCGCGACTCAGAAGCCCGCCCCGGTTACCGAGCTTCAGTGGGCGCAGGATGATGCCCTTCCGTTCCCGGTTTGTATATCCTCCATCTACCTGGATTCCAGCGGGACCATGCACGCCGTAGCCAATGTGAGCGTGGCCTTCGGCAATGTGGTGTTGGCCGACCACGGCGTGTCCATCGCGGGGACGAGCCTCGGACAGGTGCCGGCGCCCCGGCTCCACCTGCCGCGCAACCCGGCCACGGATCGCTGCCAGCCTGCCCTGCCCATCGCGCTGCCGGTGCGTTTTCGCCCGGCGATCCCGGATCGCCCCCTGACCCACGCTGTTCCCCAGCCTCTGGCCGGCGTCCCGGCCACGCCGGGAGTTACCCTCCTGGACGGGACGGGTACAGCCACATTGACGGACGCAAACGGCTTCATCTGCCTCACAGCCCGAGCGTCCGATCCGGCCGGTTGGCCGCAGTTCTTCGGAGTGGCGGTGCAGCAGAACCAAACGACCCCGGCGAATTTCGATCTTTCGGTGGTTTACCCGCTGCCGGCGGGAGCTGCCGCCGCACCGATACAGACCGTCGCCCTGGAACGTTTCACCAACCTTTCATTGAAGGCTGCAGACGCGAACTATGTCGCCGCGAAAATTAACTCTCTCTCGAGGTTAATCCGGGTTCCTCCCGGCTACAGCCCGCCTGCGACCCCTCCGTCGGGTTTCCCGGCAACGCTCACCATGCTCACTGCCCCCGGCACGATTAACCTGCAGGATCTCAGCAGCCCGCCGATCACATACCTGACCTTGCAAGCCGCCAACCCGGCGAACTGGCCGCAGTCTTTCGGCGTTTTGGCCCAGGCGATCGATCAACCGCCCTCCAATGAGAACGAGGGCCCCTCGGCATACAACCTCGCCTTTGTTTACTATCCGGCGTCGGGCGGAGTAGGCGTCACCCTTCCGGTTACCGTCGAACAATTTCAGGGCCTGTCATCGGCCGGCCTTACCAGCCAACTGCATTCCAGGCTGTTCACCGTGAACAGCTTTGCCGGAGCCCCCGACCTCCGCCTGCCTGCTGCTGACCTCATCCAATTCGACCCGGCCAAGGCAGTTCCCCAAATCACCCTGGACGGCACTTTTGATGGCACCACAACCCGCTGGCATCCGGAGCATGACCTCTTGGGAAGCGCCGGATCGGATCGAGCCTTCGTGGTGGAGATCGAGTCAGACGGCACCGCTAACCTGCGGTTTGCGACGCCTCCCGATCCGGGTTCGGCCTCGGCGGAAACCAATGGCATGGTACCCGAACCAGGGACGGCGTTTGTCGCCGAGTACCGGATCGGCAACGGCACCGGTGGGAACGTCGGGGCGGAGAGTCTGGTTTACCTGGCCGCCGTTGACGCCCGGATTCGATCCTGCACCAACCCGCTGCCCGCCAGAGGAGGCACCGACCCGGAGACCGGGGACCAGATTCGCCGGCGGGCTCCGCAGGCTTTTCTCTCCCAGAGCCCGAGCGCACTGCTGCGGTCGGTGACGACGGCGGATTACGAGGCGGCCGCAGCAACCAACCCTCAGGTGGACCAAGCCGTGGCTTCGCTGCGCTGGACGGGAAGTTGGTACTCGGTTTTTATCGCGGTCGAACCCGGTGGGGGCGGCAATTTGACCGACACCCTTCAGAAGAGTCTGGAAACGACGGTGGAACGTTACCGGTTGGCCGGCCAGGACCTGAAACTGGAATCGCCCCAGTACCTCTCGCTCGAGATCGAACTCCAGGTTTGCGTCGACCCGAGTTATTTTCGTGCCGACGTTGAGAAATCCTTGCTGCAGGTCCTCGGCAACGGGATTTTGCCTAACGGCCAAAAGGGATTTTTCTACCCTGACAACTTCACCTTCGGAAAGACCGTTTACCTCAGCCCGGTGTACGCCGCGGCCCGATCCGTGCCCGGCGTGATTTCGGTCGCGGCTACCAAATTTCAACCTCAGGGGGTGAATACCGCCCGGTACCTGAACGCGGGGCAAATCAAGATGGGATCTCTGCAAGTGGCCCGGTTGGACAACGACCCCAGTCACCCCGGCCACGGTAAGTTGACGTTGATCGTGCAGGGCGGGAAATGAACGTTCGGCTCATGCCCGCCACTGCCTGATGCCCGGTTTTTGCAAACAGGTGAGCTTATGACTACCACGGGAACATCCGGGTCCGACTGCGGCTGTTGCAGCGGAGCAAGCGTGCAAACGCCGCAGCCGCGAAGCAATTTGCCCGGGCTTTCTTCACTGTCCTACCGGGCCGGTACCTGGGCCAGCTTCAAGGAATCCATGCTGGCCCGGCTTTCGAGTTCTGATTATCCTGCGCTTGCGGCCCTGAAAACAAGGGATGACACCGATTTTACCATCGCCTGCCTGGATGCTGCCGCCGTCGTGCTGGATATTTTAGCTTTTTATCAGGAACGCCTGGCCAATGAGAGCTACCTCCGCACGGCGGGCCAGCTACGATCTCTGACCGAATTATCCCGTCTGATCGGCTACCATCCGTCACCCGGCGTATCGGCTTCAACCTACCTGGCGTTTACCCTGAAGGCTGCACCGGGTCAAGCCCCGGATCCTTCCGCCTCCGCCATCACGATACCGAAAGGAACGCAGGTACAAAGCGTCCCTGCTCAGGGGCAAAGCCCGCAGAGTTTCGAGACGTCCGCCGACATCCCGGCCAAACCCGACTGGAATGCCTTGCCCGTGCAGGCGACCCGGCCGTGGCAACCTCACCTCGGAGATGTCGCGGTCTACCTGCAAGGCACCAGCACGCAACTGCATCCCGGCGACCTGATCCTGATCGTGGGCGACGAAAGGTTGCAAGCCACTGAAAACAACAATTGGGATGTCCGCGTGGTGACGACGGTTAGTCCGGATCCTGCCAACCATCGCACCTACGTCACGTGGCGTGAGGGGTTGGGATACGCTCCGGGCCGCATCGAGCCCGCACAGAAACATCCGAGGTTTTACGCCTTCAGACAGCGCGCCTCGTTGTTCGGGTACAACGCCCTGAACCCGCTGATGCTCGCCAAAGACACCGTTGGAATTCTCCGGAGTACTCCGGGCGCGATCGAAGCCGGTCCTAACCCTCCAGTTCCTCACAGCGGTGCTGCCGGAGCTGGATATAAAGTCGGTGACCTGGTAACGGTCACCGGAGGCGGCGGCACTGGCATCCTGCAGGTCCAGTCGGTGAATAGCACTACCGGAGCGGTAACCGGAACGCTGGCTGTTAACCAGCCTGGCTCTGGTTACACCACGACTACCGGCGTTCCAACCAGCGGGGGGAGCGGTACGGGACTGCAAGTCGACGTCGTGGCCAGCAGCCTCTTGAATCGCTCGAATGCCGACTGGAATTTTACACCGCCCGGCGGCCAGTTGGTTGACCTGGATGCGGCTTACTCCAAACTTGCACCCGGGGGATGGATCGTCCTGAACGTGCCGGACCGGCCGGCTGCCGGGTCTCCCTCTGGTCTGCTGGCGCTTTATCAGATCCGATCCGCGACGGTAATCGGCCGATCGGATTATGCATTAAGCGCCCGGATCAGCCGGGTAGCAACCGACTCCGACGCCGGCCTGAGCGCTTTTTACGGTGCAACGCGCCAGGCGTCGGTGCTCGCCCAGGCCGAGGAACTCACGGTGGCCGAGCAGCCCCTGGACCATCCCCTGTACGGCACGCTCCTCGACCTGGAAGATCTGCGCCCGGACCTCCTGGGTGCAACGATCGTCACCGTGTCCGGCAGCAGCCAGAAGATCTCCGCGAATGCGGGAGTCGCCGGGCTTGAATTCGTTCCCGATGACGGCTCTACGCCCGTTCCGCTGAATCCGGGGAACACCTTCACGTTGATCGACCCTGCACCGCTGCCCTTGAACCTCAACGGATCCGTTCCTTCCTGGAAGGTTTCAACCGCCCCGGTCACGCTCAAGGCAGCAGACGCGAACGGGCGGACCGGCACGCTGCAGGGGACAGGCGGCGCCCGGTTTTCGCTTGGCCAATTCTCCCTGGCGCCTGCCGGCACCGATGATCCGGGAGTCAGCGAGTATGCATTCGTCTCATCGGTAGTCGAACAATCGGTGCCCGGCGCCGGCCGTTCCTACACCCAGATTCGACTGAAGTCGGCGCTGGCTCATTGCTACGATCGTGCCGTCACCGCGGTGAATGCCAACGTGGCCCTGGCCACGCATGGCCGGTCGGTGACCGAGATCCTCGGCAGCGGCAGCGCCGGCACGCCCAACCAGACTTTTACCTTGAAGCAGTCGCCGCTCACGTACGTGCAGGCACCGACGCCGACGGGACGGCAGAGCACGCTGCAGGTGCTGGTGAACGGCGTCGCCTGGTCGGAAGTGCCCGGCCTCTATGGGGCAGGTTCCTCACAGCGGGTTTTCGCCACCCTGACCCAGTCCGACGGCACGACCGATGTCCTCTTCGGCGATGCGGTGGAAGGCGCAACCCTGCCGACGGGCCAGAACAACGTCCAGGCGAATTACCGGATCGGCTCGGGTTCGTCGGGAAACGTCGGGACCAACACGCTGACTACCTTGATCGATCGGCCCCTTGGAGTAAGCGGCGTTTCCAATCCCGAACCTGCCACGGGCGGACAGGATGCGCAGTCGGTTGACGATATTCGTGCCAGCGCACCCCTGACGGTCCTCACGCTGGGGCGAGCGGTGTCGCTCGCGGATTACGAGAACTATGCGAGCACCTTTGCCGGAATTGCCAAGGCGCATGCAGTCTGGATTCCCAGCGGGCCGGGCCAGGGAGTGTTCCTGACCGTGGCCGGAGTCAACGGTGCCGCGCTCCCGCCCGGCAGCCCAACGCTCAGCAACCTGGTCGCATCGCTCCGCAACTATGGCAATCCGCTCACCCCCATTTCGGTCCGGTCTTTTGTGGAAACGCTCTTTGGTTTGTCGGCGGACGTACGTTACGACCCGGCCTTCAATCAACCCGCGGTCCAGGCCCGGATTTTGCAAACGCTGTCGCAAGCGTTCGGGTTTACGAAGCGAAGTTTCGGCCAGGGCGTTTCGACGGATGAGATCTCAAGCGTCATCCAGAATGTTCCCGGCGTCGTCGCGGTCAACGTTAAACAGATCAATGTCGTGGCCAGCAGCACCGCGGGAGATTTGGCCGGCTTGTCCAACGGCTTTTCTATCTCGGCCTGGAATAACTGGATGGCGCAACAACTCACGGTGCCCCGATCCTCGGCGACATCCGCGAGCCGCATCCCGGTCTACCTGCCGGCCGTCACCAACCAATCTTTACCGCTGCCTGCGGAGATTCTGGTCCTGGATCCGGATCCTGCGTCGCTGGTGTTGGGGGTGATGTCATGAGCAGCCAGACGCTCTTTGACCTTCTGCCCGCCGTGTACCGGCTCAGGGACGCCCAACTGGTGCAATCCCGGAACCTGTTGAGCGCGGCTGAAACCGCGCAACTGCGGGCGTTGCAGGCGCCGGCAGGACCATTGTCGACGACTGAACAGGAACAGTTAAACCAGCTCACGGCGAAAGCCGCGCGCGGGCCTCTCCAATCGTTGCTCATGCTGATCGAGGAACAACTCGCGGTGATGGCGTATGACCTCGAGCAGCTTTATGACGATCAATTCATCGAAACCTGTGCCTCGTGGGTTATTCCCTATATCGGGGACCTGATAGGCTACCGGCCGGTCAACGGTGTGGCACCCGCGGTTGCCAGCCCCCGCGCAGAGGTAGCCAACACCATTTCTTTTCGGCGTCGAAAAGGCACCGTCCTCGTGCTGGAGCAATTGGCGCGAGACGTGACCGGGTGGGGCGCACACGCTGTCGAGTTTTTTGAGCGGCTGGCAGTGACCCAATACGCGAAACATGTCCGGCTGCATAGCCGTTACACGCCCGATTTGCGCAATTGGCAGGTACGCAGCTACATGGATACGGCGTTCGACGTCGCCGCCCACTGGGCCGACGTTCATCGCATCGCGGTGGAGCGGGGCCGATACAACCTCCGCAATGTCGGCATCTTCATCTGGTCGCTGAACGCCTACCCTCTGACGAAGATCCCGGCTACCGCCGTCGACGCCGGCGGCCGGTTTTTCCGTTTCAGCCCGTTGGGGGCGGATTCGCCTCTCTTTAACAACCCGGTCTCCCAAGGATCCGATATCACGGCGGCTTCCCAGCCGGTGAACGTGCCGGACCGGCTGCGGCGGCGCGTCTTGTGCCGGGACCTCCAAACCGGAGTCGGGACGGTCTATTACGGCGAAGGAAACAGCCTGGCTTTGTATCTCAACCACACCCTCCTGAACCCGTACCAGATCCGGGTTTGCAACCTCTCCGGCAACGACGGGAACTGGGCTAACGTACCACCGGCGGAAAGCCCGTATGCCGCTTGCGTTGATCCGGAACTGGGCCGGATCGCCCTCCGGGATGCGGTCCAACCGCCTCCAGCGGCCGGGTCCGCGACGCCGCAACTGCAGGCCTCATTTTACTACGGTTTCAACGCCGCCATGGGCGCCGGGGAATACCCCCGGTCTGATAGTTTCACCGTCGGGACGGAAGCGTTGGTTTTTCAGTTTCCCGACCGGTCCGGTGCGCCTCGTTATCAGAACCTGCAGGATGCTCTGGATTTCGCCGCCGGCAGTCTGACCGGGAACGGGCGGGCGGCGGTCGAAATCACCGACAGCGGGATCTACCTGCTGGCCGGTGCTCCCGCACTCACTGTCACCGTGCCGGCCGCCGCAACCATTGAGCTCAGGGCGGCCGACGGGTGCCGCCCGACCCTGATCTTGAGCGGCGAAATCGTGGTCGTCGGAGATACGGCGAGCACCTTTAACCTGAATGGACTGATGATCGTCTATGCGCCGCCTTCACCGGGGGGAGGATTTCCTCCAGCCTTACTTCACGTCTTTGGCGGCGCCAACCAGCTGGGCAACCTCGGACTGACCCACTGCACGCTCGTTCCCGGGTGGGCCCTGACACCCGCCGGGCAGCCTCAGCCGCTCTATGCCGGGAGGCCCGCCTTGCTCGCAGAATCGTCGGGGCTGCAAATCACCGTTCAAAAATCCGTCGTCGGCGGATTGTGGGTCGACGCAGGCTCCGCGGCCAGTCTCTCTGACAGCATCGTGGATGCAGGCGCCCCAACCGGCGTCGCCTACGCGGGCGTCGACGGGGCGAGCGGCGGAGGCCATCTCACGCTCCAGAGCTGCACGGTCATAGGGAAGGTCCACGCCACGCTGTTTCCCTTGGTCTCCGGCAGCATCCTCTGGGCCGGACTTGCCGCCGGTGATAGTTGGACCGCACCCGTTCTCGCCGACCGCAAACAACAGGGTTGTGCACGCTTCAGCTATCTTCCGGCCGGCTCGGTCGTGCCCCGGCAGTTCGAATGCGTGGAGCAGGGGACACAGGGGACCGGTGGATCCTTGCCGATCTTTTACTCTTTGCGCTACGGCGACCCCGGGTATGCGAAGCTCTCGCCGTCTACCCCCGACTCCATCCGCCGGGGAGCGGACGACGGGGGGGAAATGGGCGCGTTCCACTTTGTGCTCGCCCCCCTCCGCGAAAATGATCTGCGGGTGCGGCTGCCGGAATATCTGCCCGTCGGCCTGGAGTTCGGAATTTTTTATCAAACTTGATTAAGGAAGTCCGCCATGGGTTTCGATAACAGCCGTTTCACTTTCAATCCTTGGAACGATTATTTCGGCGTCGTGATGCAGCAGGGGCGCGTCCAGCTCGATTCGGACTGGAACGAGTGGCTCGCCGAATTCGTCCGGCGCATTCACGCTGGAACTCTGGACATCCTCGGTCTGGCCGGCGTGCCGTCCACCACCCCTTACGGATTCAAGATCAACGCTTACCACGACACCGCCGGGAATCATCTCACGATCGGCACGGGACGAATGTACGTCGACGGAATTCTGGTCGAGAACCACGGACCGGTAACTCTGGCGCAGTGGAATCCCGCGCTTGCAGAGTGGTCGACGACCTCGCCCGGGGCTGCGGAGATCGACATTGACTACACTGACCAGCCTTACCTTCCCGGAGCTACCATCCCCGGGAACGGCCCTTTTCTCGTCTACCTGGACGTGTGGCAAAGGGAGGTGAGCTATCTCGAAGACGTGAGCCTGGTGGATAAGGCGGTCGGGGTTGAGACCACCGGACGCCTCCAGACGGTCTGGCAAGTCAAACTGCTCGACATCAGCGGCGTGGGAGGCGTGGACTGCTCCACGCCGGACTCGCAGATCCAGTCAGTGATCACCGGGGGGACTTTGATTCAGCCCTCCGCAAGTCTGCTCACTACCGGGGTTGTGCCCTCGGCGTCCGCGGGGCCGTGTGCCCTCAGCCCGGTTCCCGGCTACACCGGCCTGGAAAATCAGCTTTATCGACTGGAGATTCACCAAGGCGGAAGTACGACGTCAACTCCGCCGCCAACCTTCAAATGGTCGCGCGAAGATGCGTCCGTCGCCACCTTGGTTACCGCCATCTCCACCGTCACCAACTCAGCAGGCGTCCCGGCCAGTCAGCTCACGGTTCAAAGCCTGGGCCGCGACCAGGTGCTGGGGTTCAACCCCGGTGATTGGATCGAAATCGTTGATGACTACCTGGAGCTGAACCCTCCGGCCTCGAACGGCCAAGCTCAGCCCGGAGAATTACACCGCATTGATAGCATCAATGCGGCGGCCAATACCGTCACGTTGGACTTCACGGTCTCGTCGGCAAGTTTCCCCGTCATCAATACCAACCAAACCATCCCGAGCCGCCACACCCGCATCCGTCGCTGGGACCAGGCAGGCGCGGTCTATCAGAGCGACGGTGCAACCGTCTGGATCGACCTGGACTCCTTTGGAAGTACCGGTATTCCTGTGCCACCTGCCGATACGGCCGTCATCCTGGAAAATGGAATTACGGTGGCTTTCGAAGGAAGCTCATTCCGGACCGGCGATTTCTGGCTTTTCGCCGCCCGCACCGCGGACGGATCGGTGGAGATCCTCAACCAACCCGCTGCCGCCCAGACCCAACCGGCTGCCTCCCCCTGGAACGCGGCAACGGCGTACGCTCCAGGGCAAGTCGTGACCCGCAGTGGAACCTACTATATCTGCCTGGTGGCTAACACCGGCAACGCGCCGCCGAATGCGGCGTTCTGGGCTCCCCAGACCTCGCCTTTTGGCATCCATCACCACTACCGCCGTCTGGGAATCGTCGACTTCACGGCAACGCCCCCGAAAGTCAGCGATTGCCGCCGGGTTTTCCAGCCCTTGGCGAATCCGGGCATTCATGTCACAAGTATTCTCCTCGGCAGTAGTCCGCTCCTGAACGATAGCACGGTTACGGTCCAAGCCTTGGCTAACGGGATCAGCGTGGTCTTCGATACCGCGGTGGATCCTGCCATCATCACCCAGCCCACCGCGTCGAATTGCCCCATTTGCTTTGTGGCCGCCGACCTTCCCGTCCCGGCTGCCTCAGGGGGAGGTTTTAATCGTTTCATCCTCTCCGCAAGCGTCACGGTGGCTTCCGGCGCTATTAACTGGAAGCCGGCCCCGGCCGCCATCACGGCGCTGGTAAATCAGATCGCCGCGGGGAGCCCACCGTTATTGGCTCGACTGACGTTGAAGGGTAATTCCATCTGGGCGCACGGCGATCGGAACGTCTATCTGAATGGATCGGCCCTGGGCGTGCTAAATACTACGGGTGGCAGCCCGCAAAGCAACTTGCAGCTGCCCAGCGGCGACGGCCGGCGTTCCGCTGACTTTGAGACGTGGTTCTGGCTCATCTCCCAACCGCCGGTTACCTTGTCGGCCAGTACCGTCAGTTTCATCAACCCACAGATGGTCGGCTCGCCGGTCGCCGCGGCGCCCATTACCTTGACCAATAATAGCGGAAGTCCACTAACCTTCCCCGGCACCGGCATCAGCATCACCGGCGCTAACTCGGGAGATTTCAAGGTGACGAACACTTGCGGCCCCACGGTGGCCCCGGGAGCCAGTTGCACGCTCACCGTTACGTTCACGCCCACGGCTACGGGCACTCGAACCGCGCAACTCAGCGTCATGGTCAGCGCCCAGCCTACTCCGCTCCTGGTTACGCTGACCGGTACCGGTATCCAACCGCTGGTTAATGTGTCCACCAACAACCTGAGTTTCCCGGCCCAAACCGTGGGCACGACCAGTGCGCCGCAGCCCGTAATCCTGAGCAATCCCGGCACTTCGCAACTCACGATCTCCAGCCTCGCCGTCGAGGGGGCCGACTATACCTTGACCAGCACGTGCGGTGGAAACCTGCAACCTGGCCAGCAATGCACGATCAACGTTCAATTTGCACCGACCGCCGCTGGAACTCGAACCGGCGACGTGCAGATTCTGACCAATGCCGGTAACGTCTTGATACAACTGACGGGTACGGCGATCGCGGCGGTACCGGGGGCGAGTGTGTCCTCTACCAGCCTGGACTTTGGAGTGGTCTTGACCACCTCGAGCAGTTCGAAGACCGTGACGTTGACGAGCACCGGAAACACTCAGCTAACCATCACCGGTATCGGGATAACCGGCAGCAACGCCGGCAGCTTTTCGCAAAGCAACACCTGCGGCGGGGCCCTGCAGCCCAGCCAGCAATGCACCATCACCGTTACATTTGCACCGGCCGTGACCGGACCGTTGTCCGCCCAATTACAGATCACCACCAACGCCGGAACGTTTACGGTCGCGCTAACCGGGACCGGTCGGCCACCAAAGAGCGAAACCAAGGATACCAAGGACGGTAAGGACCGCAAGGACAACAAGGAGGATCAGGACAAGCATGGCCACATCGAGAAGATCCAGTTGGAAAAGATCCAAGTGGGAACTGAGAGGCCGCTGGCTCAAAGGTTCTCGTCCCCGCCGGAAACTTCAGGCGAGGCAGAGGCAGGCGGCGAAAGCGCGATGAAGAGCGCATTTATCAGCCCTGAAGAGCGTCCCAAGGTTGGCCCTCAAGGGTAAGGTAATACCATTCAAACAGTCATTCCGGTAGAATATCGGCTCAGAGGAGGCACCGGATGATGCTTTGCACCTTGTTGAATCGGCCTTACACCATTCAAACAGTCATCTTGGTGGAACCCCGGGCTAAGCTCTGCCGGCCCGTTGGGCCTAAGACAAGATTTCTAACTCGATGGCCATCGAAAGGGTATAAGGTCCCTTGGCGTCGATCCTTCGAAGACAACAAGCCGCATAGGAGTGCACGGAGAGGCCGTTTTCCATGATTATCATCCTGGCCAGCCGGTGGGACCAAACTTCCCGGGCCGTCGCCTCGCGTTGGGCGCCACTTGACGTTCGAATCCTGACCGCTCGGGATCTTTCGATCGTGGGTTGGCGCCAGCAGCAAAGCGCTCCGGACGGTGACACCGCGGTTGCCGAACGGAAGTTGGTACCGCACGAAAAGATTACCGGAGTGTTAACCCTCCTGCCTTGCGTCTTCGAGGAGGAACTTACGGAAATAGTTCCCGAGGACCGCGGGTACGTCGCGTCTGAAATGACCGCCTTTCTATTATTCTGGCTCTCGCGACTTAGGTGCCCGGTACTTAACCGGCCGACGCCGGCGTGCCTCTCGGGGCCCTATTGGCGACGGGAGAAATGGGTCCGGATCGCTGCTCAGGCCGGAATCCCGGTGGAACCGGTACACCGGCATTCGTCTCCGCCCGATTGCCCTTCGGAGGAAGGAGCGCTCCCGCTTTCCACCACCATGACCGTGATCGGAGATCGCGTTTTCGGCGAGGGCGAACCCGCCTTGCAAGGCTATGCGCTGCATCTCGCGCGCCTGGCTCAGGTCGAGTTGCTGGCGGTGCGTTTCTCCGGTCCCGAGCGTGGGGCATATTTTGTCAGGGCTGACGTGCTCCCCGATCTCTCGCACGCAGGGATGGCGGACGCAGTGCTTGAACTCATCCGGAGCGGACAGAAGGGATGGGCGTGACTTCCAGCGATACGATTCTGCTCTGGGGTCTTCCGGCGGACTCTCCGATCGCGACCGTGCGGGACGCGCTCAGAAGGGCAGGCCGCCGGGTGACCTTCCTCGACCAACGGGCCGTCCGGGATATCGAGGTAGAACTGACCGTTGGGAGCGGGGTGGAAGGCCTGCTCCGTGCAGGCGGCGAGACGTTCGATCTGGCCGGGGTGAAGGCCATGTACCTGCGTCCCCAAGACTCACGCAAACTGCCGGACGTCGCCGGTGCCGGTGAGAATAGCGATCTCTGGCGGCACGCTCTGGCCGTGGAAGATATCCTGCTTTCATGGTCCGACCTTACGCCCGCCCTGGTCCTGAACCGGCCGGGCGATATGGCGGCCAATAGCTCCAAACCCTATCAGGCATCGTGGATCGAGTCCCTTGGTTTCCTCATACCCGACACCTTGATTACCACCGACCCCGGCCTTGCCCTGGCATTCTGGCGGCAACACGGTCAGGTGGTTTACAAATCAGTCAGCGGGATTCGCAGCATCGTGTCACGCCTGACGGCGGAACACAGGCGGCGGTTTGACCGGATCGCCTCGTGTCCAACCCAGTTCCAGCAGTACGTTTCCGGCACAGAATACCGGGTGCACGTCGTCGGGGACGAAGTGTTTGCCTGTAGAATCGTCTCGGACGCGGATGACTATCGCTATGCGACCGGACCGGTCGAGATGCAGGCTTGCCGTCTGCCGGACGAGGTCGAGGCCCGATGCAAAACGCTGGCAGACTCGATGAACCTCTTGCTGGCGGGTGTCGACCTCCGGTGCACGCCGGAAGGCGCGTGGTATTGTTTTGAGGTTAATCCCTCCCCGGCGTTCACCTGTTTTGAGAGAGAGACCGGGCAGCCTATCACCGAAGCGGTGGCTGACCTCCTGGCGTCCGGCTACCGGAATTCTCCGCGTATACTGAACAATTCGATGCTCTTTGGAGAGCACAAAGCCGGCTTGACGGTGACGTAGGTTCGGGATCGGTGCGGGTAACCCCCGGCCCCACAACCTTACGACGCCGGATTCGCGCTATGCAAGGACTGCGCAATATCTTTGCTTGCCTCGTGCACGAAAGCCAGGAGTGCATCATTGACCTGGTGCAGAACCTGAATGCGCTCGACCCTGCCTCCGGGGTGCTGCTGTATAACGGCAGCGCCGATCCAGGGCTGCTGAAGCAGGGTTTCCCGTTCGCCCGCTACGGGGTGCAGTTACATCCATCGCCGCGCCCGCTGTCCTGGGGACGCTTGCACGAGTTCGCCCTGGATTGCATCGAGTTCGCCCTCGGAACCGGTGGCTTTGACATCCTTACAATCGTGGATTCCGACCAATTGTGCACGCGCCCGGGATACTCGAATTACATGGCCCGTTTTCTCGATGGCCGGAGCCGGGTCGGCGTCCTGGGCAATTCTCCTGGGGTTCAACGCGCCTGCGATGCGGCCGGCCCGGCAGTTGCGGCGCATCAGGAGATTGAACTCTGGCGCCCGTTTCTGCAGCGGTTTCCTGACGGCGAACGAAAATTTGTGCACTGGTCATTCTGGCCGTCAACCGTATTCACCAGCGAGGCGGCTCGCGATCTCGTCAGTTTCTTCCGTAACGATCCGCAGTTGCGCCAAATTATGGCGCAGACCAGGATCTGGGCTTCGGAGGAGGTTATCCTCCCGACGTTGGCTGCGCTTCTGGGTTACGAAGTTGCGCCGAATCCATGCAGTTATGATTACGTCCGTTACCGTGTGCCTTACTCTTTGACAGACGCCGACAACGCGCTCAGCCGGCCTGACGTCTTCTGGATGCATCCTGTTCCCCGTCAGTACCGTGACCCGTTGCGAGCACACCTGCGGCACAAATATAACCATTATGATCGTACCGGGCATACCGGGCAGAAAAGAGCCGGCGTGCATCTTGATAGCCCGGAACCACAACCCATTTTGCTTACCCTGCCGATCCTGGCGCGCATGAGGGCGATCGAAGGATGGCTGGTTGACGACGAGGCTGACCTGCTGATCGGTGCGCTTTGCCGGGCCGTTGGCACCCTGAAAGACACGCGCGCAATCGTCGAGGTCGGCAGTTACTGCGGCCGCTCAACCGTCGTCCTGGCCAGCGTGCTTCAATCCCTGCAAATGCGGCACGCCAAGGTCTATGCCATCGATCCGCACGACGGGAAGCTCGGCGCGCTGGACCAGGGACTCAAGCAGCTCGCGCCGAGCATGGAAAAGTTCCAGCGTAACATCGCCGGCGCCGGCCTGTCTGCATTTGTCCACGGGATTCGCGGTTGTTCCGTCGAAGTTGAATGGGACAAACCGGTTTGCTTTCTTTTGATCGACGGGCTTCACGATTACCTGAACGTGGCGCGTGATTTCCATCACTTCGAGCCGTGGTTAGCTTCCGGCGGTTACGTCGCGTTTCACGACTATGCGCACTATTACCCCGGCGTGGTGACGTTCGTAAATGGGCTCCTCGCCGGCGGTAGCTACCGAAAGGTAGCCTGCGCCGCAAGCCTGATCGTCCTGCAGAAAAGCGGTGATGCGCAACGGCTAAAAAGCTCCCGGGCCGAGCCGCTGGTCTCGTGCATCATGCCGACAGCCAACCGGCGCGCGTTCGTGCCCAACGCGATTCGATTTTTTCTGCGCCAGGATTATGTAAACCGTGAGCTGATCATCGTGGACGATGGGTCCGACCCGGTTTCTGACCTGATCCCGAACGACCCGCGCATTCGTTATATCCGCACGGAGGAGCGCCGCACCATGGGCGCCAAACATAACCTGGCATGCGAGCATGCGCGGGGCGAGATCATCGTGCACTGGGATGATGACGACTGGTATTCGGAATGGCGTCTTTCCTACCAGGTTACGGAGCTCCTTAAACATCCACCGATGACCCTCACCGGGCTTTCCCGCCTCCTCTTTTACTCTCCAAACGACCATCGCGCCTGGGAATACGTCTACCCAAACCTGCAGCGTCCATGGGTCTGCGGGAGCACCTTCTGTTACCGAAAGGAGTTCTGGGTCCGGCATCGGTTTCCTGACCAGAACGAAGGCGCCGACACGGTATTTGTCTGGGGGCTGACCGATGCCGGCGTGGTGTCGCTCCCTAACCATCGCTGGCTGGTGGGGATTGTTCATTCCGGCAACACGAGCCCGAAACGAACCGGCGATCCCGCCTGGCATCCGTTGCCCCCGGACGACGTTCGCAAATTACTGGGTTCGGACCTCCCGCTCTACGAGACGCCGGCCGTGCCCCTGGGCTATCCATGAAAAAAGCCACGTCCGTCAAGCCGCCGCCGGTTTCATACCCGCCGGAGATTCCGGACACCGGAGAGCGACGCTGCGTCCCGGGAATCCACCTGCAGAACGGCGCCAGGGGAGCCGAACCGATATTGGCGTCCTGAAACGAGCCCGAGAGCGGTTAAAGCGGTCTTACCGACGTATTGGAACGTGACCCCGGCCTGTTCAACCAACGACGGAGCATTGGCCGCCACCTTCACCGGAGCATTTGCCGGCCGGACGGAAACCGCCGGGGTGCTCACCTGTTGCCTTCTTTGTCCGCAGCATGCCATCTTTTCTATCCTCGCGTGGGCCGCCTGCGAATCGCATGAGCCCCGGGGGAGGCTCGGCGTTGCACCGG